>NZ_JAPNUG010000013.1:0-54303 GCF_036631435.1 Ralstonia sp. 1B3
CGAGACCGACGAGGGCGTCACCGGCTGGGGCGAACCCGTCATCGAAGGCCGTGCGCGCACGGTGGAAGCAGCGGTGCACGAGCTCTCCGATTACCTCGTCGGCCAGGACCCGAGCCGCATCAATGACCTCTGGCAGACCATGTATCGCGCCGGCTTCTATCGCGGCGGCCCGATCCTGATGAGCGCCATCGCCGGCATTGACCAGGCGCTGTGGGACATCAAGGGCAAGGTGCTGGGCGTGCCGGTGTACGAACTGCTCGGCGGCCTCGTGCGCGACAGGATGCGCACCTACAGCTGGGTCGGCGGTGACCGCCCGGCCGACGTGATTGCCGGCATGAAGGCGCTGCAGGCCGGCGGCTTCGATCACTTCAAGCTCAACGGCTGCGAAGAGATGGGCATCATCGACACGTCCCGCGCGGTGGATGCTGCGGTCGCCAAGGTTGCTGAGATTCGCTCGGCGTTCGGCAACACCGTCGAATTCGGGCTGGATTTTCACGGCCGCGTTTCTGCGCCGATGGCCAAGGTGCTGATCAAGGAGCTGGAGCCGTATCGCCCGCTCTTTATCGAAGAGCCCGTGCTGGCCGAGCAGGCCGAAACCTATGCCCGCCTGGCCGCCCACACCCATCTGCCGATTGCCGCCGGCGAGCGCATGTTCTCGCGCTTCGACTTCAAGCGCGTGCTGGAGGCAGGCGGGGTGTCGATCCTGCAGCCGGACCTGTCTCACGCCGGCGGCATTACCGAATGCGTGAAAATCGCCGCCATGGCCGAGGCTTACGATGTGGCGTTGGCGCCGCATTGCCCGCTTGGCCCCATCGCGCTGGCGGCCTGCCTGCACGTGGATTTCGTCAGTTGGAACGCCACGTTGCAGGAACAGAGCATGGGCATCCATTACAACAAGGGCGCCGAACTGCTCGATTACGTGCGGAACAAGGCCGATTTTGCGCTGGAAGGCGGCTATATCCGCCCGCCGCGCCTGCCCGGCCTGGGCGTGGACATCGACGAGGCGCTGGTCATCGAACGCAGCAAGGAAGCCCCCGACTGGCGCAACCCGGTGTGGCGCCACGCCGACGGTTCCGTGGCGGAGTGGTAAGCCGGGCGGGGGAGGGGACGTCGTAGCACGTTTTACTGACCGCGATCACCCCAGCCGGGTCATTCCCGTCTGGTAAAATCGCGGTTTTCCCGCCTATCTCCTGCCGCAGGTTCGCATGACCGCCCCCGCCCTCCACTCGAATACCACCCAGCCTACCCAGTTGATGGCCAGCGCCATTCGCGTGCTTGCCATGGATGCCGTCCAGCAAGCCAATTCCGGCCACCCCGGCGCGCCGATGGGCATGGCGGATATCGCCGTGGCATTGTGGAGCCGTCACCTGCGTCACAACCCGCTCAACCCCCGCTGGCCCGACCGTGACCGCTTCGTGCTGTCCAACGGCCACGGCTCGATGCTGATCTACGCGCTGCTGCACCTGACCGGCTATGACCTGCCGATGTCGGAGCTGAAGAACTTCCGCCAGCTGCACAGCAAGACCGCCGGCCACCCGGAATACGGCATCACTCCCGGCGTGGAAACCACCACTGGCCCGCTCGGCCAGGGCATCACCAACGCCGTCGGCATGGCATTGGCCGAGCGCCTGCTGGGCCAGGAGTTCAACCGCCCCGGCTTTGACATCGTCAATCATCACACCTACGTCTTCCTGGGCGACGGCTGCCTGATGGAAGGCATCAGCCACGAGGCCTGCTCGCTGGCCGGCACGCTCGGCCTGAACAAGCTGATCGCGCTGTGGGACGACAACGGCATCTCGATCGACGGCGACGTCGTTCACTGGTTCAACGACGACACCCCGAAGCGCTTCGAAGCCTACGGCTGGAACGTGATCCGCGCTGTCGACGGCCATAACGTTGCCGCCGTGGAAGCTGCGATTGCCGAAGCCAAGAAGTCGGACAAGCCCACGCTGATCTGCTGCCGCACGCTCATCGGCAAGGGTGCGCCCAACAAGGAAGGCGGTCACGACGTGCACGGCGCCCCGCTGGGCGGCGTGGAAATCGCGGCCGCGCGCGAAGCGCTGGCCTGGCCGCACGCACCGTTCGAAATTCCGCAAGCCGTGTACGACGCGTGGGATGCCAAGGGCCAGGGCAAGCACTGGAAAAGGCCTGGAACGCGCTGTTCGATGCGTATTCGGAGCGTTATCCGGCCGAGGCCGCGCAGTTCGAGCGCCGCATGCGTGGCGAACTGCCGGAAGCCTTCGACAAGGCCGTCGCCGAGTTCATCGAGAAGTGCGAGCAAAGGCCGAGACCATTGCCACGCGCAAGGCCAGCCAGAACACGCTCGAAGCCTACGGCCCGGTGCTGGGCGAGCTGCTGGGCGGCTCGGCCGACCTGACCGGCTCGAACCTGACCAACTGGAGCGGCAGCAAGGCCGTGCGTGTGGATGCCTGGGGCAACCACATCAACTACGGCGTGCGCGAGTTCGGCATGAGCGCCATCATGAACGGCATCGCGCTGCACGGCGGCTACATTCCGTACGGCGGCACGTTCCTGACGTTCTCCGACTACAGCCGCAACGCGCTGCGCATGGCCGCGCTGATGAAGATCCGCTCGATCTTCGTCTTCACGCACGATTCCATCGGCCTGGGCGAAGACGGCCCGACGCACCAGTCGATCGAGCACGTTGCCAGCCTGCGCCTGATCCCGAACATGGATGTCTGGCGCACCGCCGACACCACTGAAACGGCTGTCGCTTGGGCGGCCGCCATCGAGCGCCAGAACGGCCCGAGCTGCCTGATCTTCAGCCGCCAGAACCTACCGTTCCAGGCGCGCAATCCGGCCACGCGCGAAGCCATTGCGCGCGGCGGCTACGTGCTGCGGGATGGGGCAAATGCGGCCGCCAACGGCAAGCCGGACGTGGTCATCATCGCCACCGGCTCGGAAGTTGGCCTAGCGGTCGGTGCAGCAGACCAGCTCGCCGCCGAGGGCATCCATGCGCGCGTGGTGTCGGTGCCTGCCACCACCGTGTTCGACAAACAGGATTCGGCCTACAAGGCGAGCGTGCTGCCGGCAGTGCCGCGCATCGCCGTGGAAGCGGGTGTGACCGATTTCTGGTGGAAGTACCAAGTACAAGCCGTGGTCGGTATCGACACGTTCGGTGAGTCGGCCCGGCAGGCGTGCTGTTCAAGCACTTTGGCTTCACCGTCGAGAACGTGGTGAACACCGCCAAGAGCGTCATTGCTTAACTGATTTGCGCACGCGGCACCCACGAGGTGCCGCGCTGTTTTTATCGCATCG
Organism: Ralstonia sp. 1B3; assembly: GCF_036631435.1. Taxonomy (NCBI): domain Bacteria; kingdom Pseudomonadati; phylum Pseudomonadota; class Betaproteobacteria; order Burkholderiales; family Burkholderiaceae; genus Ralstonia; species Ralstonia sp. 1B3. Next base: position 3,280 of record NZ_JAPNUG010000013.1, read on the forward strand.
TCGATTTCTTTTCTGCTATCAGGAGACTGACCATGACCATCAAGATCGGCATCAACGGCTTCGGCCGCATCGGACGCATGGTGTTCCGCGCCGCCGCCGCCAACTTCAAGGACATCGAAGTCGTTGCCATCAACGACCTGCTCGAGCCCGACTACCTGGCGTACATGCTGAAGTACGACTCGGTGCACGGCCGCTTCGACGGTGAAGTGTCGGTCGACGGCAACACGCTCGTCGTCAACGGCAAGAAGATCCGCCTGACCGCCGTGAAGGACCCGTCCGAGCTGAAGTGGGGCGAGGTCGGCGCCGACGTGGTGATCGAATCGACCGGCATCTTCCTGACTAAGGAAGGCGCGCAAAAGCACATCGACGCGGGCGCCAAGAAGGTGATCATGTCGGCCCCGTCGAAGGACGACACCCCGATGTTCGTGTACGGCGTGAACCACGAAACGTACAAGGGCGAGGCGATCATCTCCAACGCTTCGTGCACGACCAACTGCCTGGCACCGGTTGCCAAGGTGCTGAACGACAAGTGGGGCATCAAGCGCGGCCTGATGACGACCGTGCACGCTGCCACCGCCACGCAGAAAACCGTTGACGGCCCGTCCAACAAGGACTGGCGCGGCGGCCGCGGCATCCTGGAAAACATCATCCCGTCGTCGACCGGCGCTGCCAAGGCCGTCGGCGTGGTGATCCCGCAACTGAACAAGAAGCTGACCGGCATGTCGTTCCGCGTGCCGACCTCGGATGTGTCGGTGGTCGATCTGACCGTCGAGCTGGAAAGCGCCGCCACGTACGCTGAAATCTGCGCCGAAATGAAGGCACAGAGCGAAGGCGCGCTGAAGGGCGTGCTGGGCTACACCGAAGACAAGGTTGTCGCTACGGATTTCCGCGGCGATGCCCGCACCTCGATCTTCGACGCCGAAGCCGGCATCGCACTGGACGGCACCTTCATCAAGGTCGTGAGCTGGTACGACAATGAGTGGGGCTACTCGAACAAGTGCCTGGAAATGGCGCGCGTGGTCGGCAAGTAATCCTGCTGAACGGCACAGAAGAACGCGCCTTCGGGCGCGTTTTCTTAGGTGGGCCAAGCGCAGGCCCCGTCACAGGCATGTCCGGCTCGCCCGGGGTCCCGTCGACGTTTGTCATAGACGAGAAAGAAAACGTTTGCGGGCGAGCAAATTTCCAATTCGCGCTACAGGAATTCGCTTTGAAAATCGGGTTGCAGTCCGTACACTGAACAAATACTACATTGTGATGTGGCGGGCTTTTACGTCGCGTCCGGCCCATTGCCTCGGCAATGGTTGCCTTTCCAGTTTTCCAACGTGTTCGAGCCAAGGCGTCCCATGGTCAACGTCGATACCAAGCTGCTGGTGATTTTTGTTGAGCTGCTGAGCAAGCGCAACGCCACCTACGTGGCTGAAAAGATGCACATGACCGCACCGGCTGTCTCGCATTCGCTGGGTCGTCTGCGCGAGATCTTCGACGATCCCCTTTTCATTCGCGTTCCGCACGGCCTGACACCCACGCCCAAGGCGCTCGAGCTGGGCCCGAAGGTGCGCGAGATGCTCGACCTGTGGGCGGCCATCAACGAGGGCGATATCGCCACGTTCGACCCCGCCGAAGCCACCGGCACGTTCAACGTCAGCTTTGCCGGCACGCTGGGCGATGCGCTGTTCGACCGCTTCCTGCTGCGCATCAAGCGCCTGGCGCCGGCATTGCAGGTGCGCCTGACCGAGTCGTCTTCGTGGGAAGCCGATGTGGCCGCCATGCGCGCCAACGAGCTCGATCTGGCCTTCTCTCCGTTCCCCACGCGCCACCCCGAGATCATGGAAGAGGTCGTGACCTCCTTCAACATGTGGGTCTGCGCGCGCAAGGACCACCCGATCCTCGGCGATCGCTGCACGCTGGAGCAATACCTTGACTGCGAGCATATCTTCATCGCGCAGGGCAGCCCGGGCAGCCGGGTCGCGCCGTCGCTCATTCCGCTGGACTACGCCTTGCAGCAGCGCGGCCTCAAGCGCAACTCGACCATGACGGTGCACAGCTGGCGCACCCAGGGCGAAGTGGCGGCCCAGACCGACATGATCTTCACGGTCAATTCGCTGATGAAGGATATGGTCTGCAAGATGTACGACCTCAACGCATTCCCGCTGCCGACCGAGCTGGAAACTGTGCTGGGCCTGAACATGCTGTGGCACCGCAGCCGCAACACGCACCCGATGCTGGTGTGGGCGCGTCAGCTCTTCAAGCAGGTCGTCGCCGAATACACCGGGCAGGCGTCCGGCGCGCCGGCCCATCCGCCCGTGCAGGCCAAGGAACACGGCAAGGCCGAGAAGGGTGGTCAGGGCGACGCAGAAAAGGAGGGTGAGACGCGGCTGTCCGCCTGACATCCGCCATCTCGCCGCTCCAATGAAAAACGGCCGCAGACGATGCGGCCGTTTCCTTTGGCGACGACGCTTCAGCGCTTTGGCCGGTGCGGGCAGGCTTCCTTCGTGCAATTGCCATAAAGCGACAGCGCGTGCTCCTGCAGCGCAAAGCCGCGCGCACGGGCGATGCTCTGCTGGCGCTGTTCGATCTCGGCATCAAAAACTCTTCGACGCGGCCGCAATCGAGGCACACCAGGTGATCGTGGTGCTTGCCCTCGTTGAGTTCGTAGATGGCCTTGCCCGATTCGAAGTTGTTGCGTGACAGCAGCCCCGCCTGTTCGAATTGCGTCAGTACGCGATAGACCGTGGCCAGGCCAATGTCCATCTGCTCGGCGAGCAGGATGCGGTACACGTCTTCGGCGCTCATGTGGCGCTCTTCGCTGGTCTGAAAGATCTCGAGGATCTTCAACCGCGGCACCGTGGCTTTCAGACCGATGTTCTTGAGGTCTGCAGGACTCGGCATGCGCCAGGCTCCCTAGAGTACAATGTTCGGATTCCAATCATAAGGGTTTTGGCGGCAAAAGTCCTATTGACGGGCCTGCACAATGTGCCTGGCCGTCGCCGATTCCTCCCGTACCGGCACACCCGGAACCGTTTGAAGGCCGATCGCTCATGACCTTTTCCTTTGCGCGCAGTCCTGTCCGTTTTGCCCACGTCGCCCGTCGCGGCGGCCTGTTGATGGGTGCCATGCTCGCTGCGTCGGCGTTGCTGGCCGGATGCGGCACCTATGACAGCACCACGCGCAAGATCGCCAATGCCGTCACGCCGTATCGCATCGACATCGTGCAAGGCAACTTCGTGTCGCGCGAACAGGCGGCGCAGCTCAAGGAAGGCATGACCCGCGACCAGGTGCGCTTCGTACTCGGCACACCGCTGTTGACGGATATGTTCCACGCCAACCGCTGGGACTATATTTTCTCGTTCAAGCGTGGCAATACGGCTGTTGTGCAGGAACGCAAGCTGACCGTGTGGTTTGACGGCGATCGCCTCGCCAAGTGGGTGGGCGCTGATGAACTGCCGTCCGAAGCGGAGCTGATCTCGGAAATCGACGGCATCAAACGTCCGAAGAAGGACGCCGCGCAGGCCGCTGCTGCCGCGGGCGCGGCACCCGCTGCACGTGCACCGTCGATTCCGTCGGCTGAAGTGACGGACCGCGTGCAGTCGACCGCAGGCTCCAAAAACAACGTTGACGTGACGCTGCCGGAGCGCCGCACTGGCGGTGGTGGTACTGACACCAGCGTTCCGCCGCCGGCCACCCAATCGCAGTGAACGCCGTGAAGCGCGCATAGCCAGCGCGCCGGCATCACGACTTCGAGCGAGCGGCGGACGGGTTCCGCCGCTTGTGCGTTTTACAGACCGTTTTCTCTTTTGCAGCTTTTCGCTCTCACCGACATGAAAATTGCGATTGCAGGCGCCTCGGGCCGCATGGGCCAGATGCTGATCGATACCGTACTGCGCACGCCGGGCGTGACGCTGGGCGCCGCGCTGGACCGCGCGGGCAGCGATGCCGTGGGACAGGACGCCGGCGCCAAGCTTGGCAAAACCACCGGTGTCATCGTGACCGACGACGTGCGCGCGGGTCTCTCGCAAGCCGACGTGCTCATCGACTTCACGCGTCCTGACGCAACGCTGAATCACCTGAATGTCGCCCGTGAGCTGGGCACCGCGGTGGTCATCGGTACGACCGGTTTCACGGCTGAGCAAAAAGCCAGCTTCAAGACCTACGGCGAGTCGATCGGCGTGGTGTGGGCGCCCAACATGAGCGTGGGCGTCAACGCGACCTTCAAGCTGATCGAAGTCGCCGCGAAGATCCTGGCGCAGGGCTACGACGTCGAGATCATCGAGGCGCATCACAAGCACAAGATCGACGCCCCGTCGGGCACCGCGCTCAAGATGGGCGAGATCGTGGCCGAGGCGCAGGGCACCAAGCTGGCCGATCGCGCGGTCTATGCGCGCGAAGGCGAGACCGGCCCGCGCGAGCTTGGCACCATCGGCTTTGCCACCGTGCGCGGCGGGGACATCGTCGGCGACCACACCGTGCTGTTTGCGGGCGACGGCGAGCGCATCGAAATCACGCATCGCTCCAACACCCGCCAGTCGTATGCCGAAGGCGCCGTGCGCGCTGCGGTCTACGTGGCCGGCAAGAAGGGTCTGTACGACATGAACGACGTGCTCGGCCTGTAATCAGGCTGGCGGCAGAAGGCGCTGGCAGGCCTGTCCAGCGCCTCTTTCCACTGCTCGCGATCGCCCGGATGGGGCGGGTGGCGACGGTATAATCGGGCCTTCCGTTATTCAATCCGGCTGCGCGCGTTGGCGGCGCGGCTGCAATCGCCGGGGCATCCGGGCGACCCATCACCATGCAAGACAAATACTCCCCGTCCGACGTCGAACAGCAAGCGCAGCAACACTGGCAGGCCCTGGATGCCTACCGCGTGACCGAACATGCGCGCGCTGCTGACGGCTCGGACAAGCCCAAGTTCTACGCCTGCTCGATGCTGCCGTATCCGTCGGGCAAGCTGCACATGGGCCACGTGCGCAACTACACGATCAACGACGTGATGACGCGTCAGCTGCGCATGAAGGGATACAACGTGCTAATGCCGATGGGCTGGGACGCCTTCGGCATGCCGGCGGAAAACGCGGCGCTCAACAACGGCGTGGCACCGGCTGCATGGACCTACGACAACATCGCTTACATGAAGAAGCAGATGCAGTCGATGGGCCTGGCGATTGATTGGTCGCGCGAGGTTGCCACCTGCAACCCGGACTACTACCGCTGGAACCAGTGGCTGTTCCTGAAGATGCTCGAAAAGGGCATCGCCTACCGCAAGACCGGCACCGTGAACTGGGACCCGGTCGACCAGACCGTGCTCGCCAACGAGCAGGTGATCGACGGGCGCGGCTGGCGCTCGGGCGCGGTGGTGGAAAAGCGCGAGATCCCGATGTACTACCTGGGCATCACCAAGTATGCGCAGGAACTGCTCTCCGACCTGGACCCGCTGGGCTGGCCCGAGCGCGTCAAGCTGATGCAGCAGAACTGGATCGGCAAGAGCGAGGGTGTGCGCTTTGCATTCCCGCACAACATTGCCGCTGACGACGGCAAGCTGATCAACGACGGCAAGCTGTACGTCTTCACCACGCGTGCCGACACGATCATGGGCGTGACGTTCTGCGCCGTGGCCGCGGAGCATCCGATTGCCGCGCATGCCGCGCAGGGCAACCCGGCGCTCGCCGCGTTCATCGAAGAGTGCAAGCACGGCAGCGTCATGGAAGCCGACATGGCGACCATGGAAAAGAAGGGCATGCCGACTGGCCTGACGGTCACGCACCCGCTTACCGGCGAATCCGTGCCGGTGTGGGTCGGCAACTACGTGCTGATGACCTACGGCGACGGCGCCGTGATGGGCGTGCCCGCGCACGACGAGCGCGATTTTGCCTTCGCGAACAAGTACCACCTGCCCATCAAGCAGGTGATCGACGTGAAGGGTCAGCGGTACGACACGACCACCTGGGCCGACTGGTACGGCGACAAGGAACACGGCGTGCTGTTCCACAGCGGCAAGTACGATGGCCTGAACTATCAGCAGGCCGTCGACGCCGTGGCTGCCGATCTGGCCGCACAAGGCCTGGGCGAGAAGAAGACCACCTGGCGCCTGCGCGACTGGGGCATTTCGCGCCAGCGCTACTGGGGCACGCCGATCCCGCTGATCCACTGCGAGAGCTGTGGCGTCGTGCCGTGCCCGAGCAGGACCTGCCGGTGCGCCTGCCCGAAGATCTCGTTCCGGATGGCACGGGCAACCCGCTCGCCAAGGATCCCCGCTTCCTGAATTGCACGTGCCCGTCGTGCGGCAAGCCCGCGCGCCGCGAGACCGACACGATGGATACCTTCATCGATTCGTGCTGGTACTACATGCGCTATACGTGCCCGGACGGCGAGACCATGGTCGATGCCCGCAACGATTACTGGATGCCGATGGACCAGTACATCGGCGGCATCGAGCACGCGATCCTGCACCTGCTGTATGCGCGCTTCTGGACCAAGGTCATGCGTGACCTGGGCCTCGTCAAATTCGATGAGCCGTTCACCAACCTGCTCACGCAGGGCATGGTGCTTAACGAGACGTACTACCGGGAAGATGCCGCAGGCAAGAAGCAGTGGATCAACCCCGCCGACGTCGACGTGCAGACCGACGAACGTGGCCGCCCCGTGGGTGCCACGCTCAAGGCCGACGGCCAGCCGGTGGTGATCGGCGGCGTCGAAAAGATGTCGAAGTCGAAGAACAACGGCATCGACCCGCAAGCGCTGATCGATCAATACGGTGCCGACACGGCGCGCCTGTTCACGATGTTTGCTGCGCCGCCCGAGCAACAGCTCGAGTGGAACGACGCCGGTGTGGAGGGCGCCTCGCGTTTCCTGCGCCGTCTGTGGAATTTTGGCGTGGCCCATGCCGACGCCATTCGCGCCGGTCACGGCAATGGCGTTGTGGCGGGTGCAACGGATGCCGATCGCGCGCTGCGCCGCGAGCTGTACACCGTGCTCAAGCAAGCGAATTACGACTACGAGCGCCTGCAGTACAACACCGTCGTCTCGGCGACGATGAAGATGCTCAACGCGCTGGAAGGCGCCAAGGACGCCGGTGCCGACGCACGTCGCGAAGGCTTGGGGCTGCTGCTGCGCGTGCTGTACCCGGTCGTGCCGCACATCACGCACGTGCTCTGGACGGAACTGGGCTACGCCGGTGCATATGGCGATCTGCTCGACGCCCCGTGGCCGCAGGTCGACGAAGGCGCGCTGGTGCAGAGCGAGATCGAACTTGTGCTGCAGGTCAACGGCAAGGTGCGCGGCAGCATCGTCGTGCCGGCCGACGCCGATCGCGCCGCCATCGAAGCGATTGCCGCCAAGGATGAAGCGGTCCAGAAATTTGCTGAAGGCAAGCCGCCCAAGAAGATCATCGTGGTGCCGGGCCGTCTGGTGAACGTGGTGGCCTGATCGGCCATCCCACTCAAGGAACGCATGGTTATGTCGTTGTCCCGAGGTTTGTCCCGCCGCCGCTTTGGTCGCTCTGTCATTGCCCTGGGGATTGCGCTGCCGGCGCTGTCCGCCTGCGGCTTCCACATGCGGGGCAATACCGACTTCGCGTTCAAGCGGCTGTACATCAACTTGCCGCAGAACTCGCAGATGCGCGCGCAGTTGCGCCGGCTGATCGACAACGGCTCCGACACCGTCATCGTGTCGGATAAGAAAGACGCCGATGCGCTGCTCGACGTGCTGGCTGAAGACCGTGTGAAAACCATCTCGTCGCTCACGCCGCAGGGTGTGGTGCGCGAGTACCGCATCACGTATCGCTTCCGCTTCCAGCTGCGCGATGCGCACGACAACCTGCTGATCCCGCCGTCGGAAATCACGCAGTTCCGCGATCTCTCGTACAACGAGACGCAGGTGCTCGCCAAGGACTACGAAGAAGCGGCGCTCTACCGAGACATGCAGGGCGATACGATCAACCAGCTCGTGCGGCGCCTGGGCGCCGTGAAGCTGCCGTCGTAAGCGGCGGATCAGGGCAAGGTTTGCCATGCAATTGCGGCTCGACGCGCTCGAAGGTCATCTGAAGCAGGCTTCTGCCAAGGGCTCGCGCCGCTGTACGTGGTGCATGGCGACGAGCACCTGCTCGCACTTGAGGCGGTCGATGCGCTGCGGCAGGCCGCGCGCGCGCAGGGCTTTACCGAGCGCGACGTGATGAGCGTCGAGCGTGGCTTCTCGTGGTCGCGCGTGACCGAGGCCCAGCAGTCGATGTCGCTGTTCGGAGATCGCAAGATCGTCGAGCTGCGTATTCCGTCGGGCAAGCCCGGCAAGGATGGCGGCGAAGCACTGCGCGCATTGGCTGCGGGCACGCCGTCCGGGCCGGCCACCGACACCGTCACGCTGATCACGCTGCCGCGTCTGGATTTTGCGACTGCCAAGTCGGCGTGGTTCGCGGCGCTCGAAGGCGCGGGTGTGTCGATCAAGGTCGATTCGGTGGACCGCACCAAGCTGCCCGGCTGGATTGGCGAGCGTCTCGCGCGTCAGCAGCAGCGTGTGGAGCCCGGTGAGCCTGGCCGCCGCGCGCTGCAGTTCATTGCCGACCGTGTGGAGGGCAATCTGCTCGCCGCGCATCAGGAAATCCAGAAACTCGGCTTGCTGCATCCGCCCGGTGTGCTGACGTTCGACGATGTGCACGATGCGGTCCTCAACGTGGCGCGCTACGACGTGTTCAAGCTATCCGAAGCCATGCTGGCGGGCGATGTGCCGCGTCTGGTGCGCATGCTCGAAGGCCTGCGCGGCGAGGGCGAAGCTACGGTCCTGGTCCTCTGGACGTTGACGGAAGAAATTCGCGTATTATCAAAAATCGCTTCGGGCGCGGCCCAAGGCAAGCCGGTGGCGTCCATGCTGCGAGAACTCCGGGTGTGGGGGCCACGCGAGCGGCTGGTGCCGCAGGCGGCGCAGCGGCTGTCACAGCGCGAGCTGGAGGGTGCGCTCTCCATGGCCGCCAAGCTGGATCGGCAGGTCAAGGGCTTGCGCGAGCCGTCGCTGCCGGCCGAGCCATGGGATGGCCTGCTGCAACTGGCGATGCGCATCGCGCGGCCGGGCAGTCTTCCGGTGCCGGCCTGATCCACACCATCGGCCGCAAGTCTCCGAATTGTCCTCACACTGAATTTGCCGGCAGCTCGCCGGTCGCGATCATCATGAAGCAGCTCGACGTGAACGAATACATGGCCCTGGTCGGCCGTCAGGCGCGCACCGCCTCGCGTGGCATGGCCCGGGCCGGCACCGCGCAGAAGAACCGCGCGTTGTTGCACATTGCCGCCGCCGTCCGTCGCGATGCCGCCAAGCTCAAAGAGGTCAATGCCCGCGACGTCGAACGTGCTCGCGCCAACGGCCAGGACGCCGCCTTCATCGACCGCCTTACGCTGACTGATCGTGCCATCGAGACCATGGCCGCCGGCCTGGAGCAGATCGCCGCGCTGCCCGACCCGATCGGCGAGATCAGCAACATGAAGTTCCGCCCGACCGGCATCCAGGTCGGCCAGATGCGCGTGCCGCTTGGCGTGATCGGCATCATCTATGAGTCGCGGCCGAACGTGACGGTGGATGCCGCGGCGCTGTGCATCAAGTCTGGCAACGCGACCATTCTGCGCGGCGGCTCCGAAGCGATCGAATCGAACGGCGCGCTGGCGGCGCTCATCGAGGAAGGGCTGGCCGATGCTGGCCTGCCTGCCAACGCCGTGCAGGTGGTGGCCACCACGGATCGCGCGGCGGTCGGCAAGCTCATCACCATGACGGAGTACGTCGATGTGATCGTCCCCCGCGGCGGCAAGAGCCTGATCGCGCGACTGATCGAAGAAGCGCGGGTGCCGATGATCAAGCATCTGGACGGCATCTGTCACGTCTACATCGACGTCGACGCCGACATCGAGAAGGCCGTGCGCGTGTGCGACAACGCCAAGACGCAGCGCTACGCACCGTGCAATACGATGGAAACGCTGCTCGTGTCGCGCGATGTGGCTGCGCGCGCGCTGCCGCCGCTGGCAAAGATCTACCAGGACAAGAGCGTGGAACTGCGCGTGTGCCCGGCCACGCGCGCCACGCTGGAAGCCGCCGGGTTCGGCAATCTGAAAGACGCCGTCGAGGCCGACTGGCACACCGAATATCTCGCGCCGATCCTGTCGATCCGCACCGTCGACGGCCTGGACGATGCCATCGAGCACATCAACACCTACGGCTCGGCGCACACCGATTCCATCATCACCGAGAACTACTCGACCGGCATGCGCTTCCTGCGCGAGGTCGATTCGGCCAGCGTGATGATCAACGCGTCCACGCGCTTTGCCGATGGGTTCGAGTACGGCCTGGGCGCCGAGATCGGCATCTCCAACGACAAGCTGCATGCGCGTGGGCCGGTGGGGCTGGAGGGGCTGACCTCGCTGAAATACGTCGTGTTCGGGCACGGCGAGATCCGCACCTGATATCGCTTGCTGCACATTGAGCGCCGCCATGAGCGGCGCGCTGTTTACCGATCGCGCTTCACACCATTCACGGGACGCTTCGCATGCTCTGGGTCAAAGCCTTTCACATCGTCTTCATTGCGTCGTGGTTTGCCGGGTTGTTCTATCTGCCGCGCATCTTCGTCAACCTGGCAATGGAAACCGAGCGCGCGGCCATCACGCGCCTGCTGATCATGGCCCGCAAGCTGTTCCGCTTCACGACGATGCTGGCGATTGTCGCGATCCTGCTCGGGTTGTGGCTGTTCCTGGGATATCGCATCGGGCTGTATCCGCCCAATGGCTGGATGCACGCGAAGCTCGCGCTGGTGCTCGTGACGATCGGCTACCACCATGGCTGCGGCGTGCTGCTGCGCAAGTTCGAGGCGGGCGCCAACAAGCGTTCCCACAAGTTCTACCGCTGGTTCAATGAACTGCCGGTGCTGTTGTTGCTGGCGATTACGATCCTGGTGGTCGTGAAGCCGTTCTGATTTTTTCTGGTTTTCCGATGGCAACTGCTTACTTCGCGCCATGCCCCCGAGGGCTGGAACAGGCGCTGGCCGATGAACTGGCCGAAATCGCCATTCGCCCCGAGGTCGATGAGCTGGCGGCGTTCGAGGTGGGCCGCACCGTGCCGGGCGGCGTGCATTTCTTCGGCACGCAGGGTGCGGCGTATGCCGTCAACCTGCACAGCCGCATTGCCAGCCGGGTGCTGATGCGCCTGGCTTCGCGCGGGTATCGCTCGGAAGACGACATCTACGCGCTGGCCGCCGCGCAGCGCTGGGAAGACTATTTCACGCCCGACGAGATGATCCGCGTGGACGTGACCGCGCACAAATCGCCGTTGCAGAGCCTGAAGTTTGTCGGCCTGCGTGTGAAGGACGGGGTGTGTGACCGCTTCCGCCAACGCATGGGCGCGCGGCCCAGCGTTGATACCGTCTCGCCGGACGTGCGCATCTACGCATACCTGACCGAGACCGATTGCACAATCTATCTCGACACCACCGGCGAGCCGCTCTTCAAGCGCGGCTGGCGTCAGGAAAAGGGCGAGGCGCCGCTGAAGGAAAACCTCGCCGCCGGCATTCTGCGCCTGACGGGCTGGACGGGCGCACATGGCATGCCGTTCTACGATCCGATGTGCGGCAGCGGCACGTTCCTCGTTGAAGCTGCACAACGCGCGCTCGGCATTGCGCCGGGCGGTCAACGCGCCTTCGCCTGCGAATGGTTGCAGGACCACGATGCCAAATGCTTCAAGCGTCTGCGCGAAGCCGCTGCCGACGCGGCCGCCGCATCCATGCGCCGGGCACCGCCGCTGGTGGCGGGCGCCGACATTTCCACCGACATGCTCGCTTATGCCGCCGCCAATTGGCAGCGTGCCGGTCTGCCCGGCGAGCCGGTGCTCAAGCAGGTCGATGCGCGCTTCGGCAAGCCGCCGTTCGAGGCCGCCGGCGTGTTGTTGATGAACCCGCCTTACGGCGAGCGTATCGCCGTGCGCGGTGCACACGGTTCTCGCCGCCGCCGGCCGGAAAGCGAAGGCGACGAGGATGGCACCGTGTTCGAGCGCGCCAGCCGCGCCATGGGTGCCCCGGGCGACGATGGCCGCCGTCCGATGCGCGAACTGCGTCAGCCGGAGCCGCCGCCCCCGATCGACCCCGAGGAAGAGGCCGCCGCCAACGAATTTGCGCAGGCCTTTGCCGGCACGCTCAAGCGTGAATTCGCCGGCTGGAAGGCGTTCGTCTTCACGGGCGATCTCTCGATGCCGCGTCGGATGCGGCTGAAGGAGTCGCAGCGCACGCCGCTGTACAACGGCAACATCGAATGCCGTCTGTTCCGCTTCGACATGGTGAAGGGCGGTATGCGCGATCGCCCGGAGCGGCCTGTAAAAGGCGATGCCTCAAACGACAACGCCGACGCATAAGCATCGGCGTTGTGTGCCAACGGCGGGCCCGGTTCAGGCGGCCTGCAGATCCTGGAAATGCTGCATCCACGCCGTGAGTTGTTCCGGCGTGAGCTGCGTCTGGTTGTCGAGCAGGCGCAGCTTGACGGTCGCGCCGTCGCGCTCGGCCGTGAGCGACCAGCCTTTTCCGTCGAGCCACAGCAGGAACGCCAGCCATTTGGCATGCGCGTCCGACACCTTGTGCGTGGACGCGGCTTCCAGGAATTCCGTCAGCGTGGTGAGATCCACCACCGCCGCAGCATCGCTGCCCGACGGCGAGACCTTGCCGTGCAGGACCTCGGCCAGCACCTCCAACGCCTGGGCTGCCGGCTTGCTGTCAAAGCGTGACGACAAGTCGAGATAGGCCTGGCGCACAGCGTGGCTGAACTCGCCGGTGCGCAGGCTTTCTTCGCCGACCAGCTCGGTGTAGTCCTTCATCGCCCAGTCCGGCTGCGCGAGCGATTGCAGACCTACGGCGGCAGCGGCTCGCAGGTAATCGTTGACGGCGCTGAATGACGACAGCCCCGACACCGCGAGGTACAGCGTCTGCAGCGCGCCGATGCGGTGCGTGAGCGTCTGGCTTTGGCGCACGGTCATCTTCTCGCGCAGCAGCGCGTCACGCTCACGGCGCAAGTCAGAGAATTCCAGCGCCTGCTTCAGTTCCACGCGCAGCGCCGTGATGTCCCACGGCTTCTTGATGTAGCGGTGAATCTGCCCCTGGTTGACGGCCTCCACCGTGTCTTCGATTTCGGAGTAGGCGGTGGTCAGGATGCGCACCAGGTGCGGATAGCGCTCACGTGCGTAACGCAGCAGTTCATTGCCGAGTTCGCCCGGCATGCGCTGGTCCGACACGAGCACGCCGAGCGTGGCGGCGTGCTGGTCGAGCATGCGCTTGCCTTCTTCGACCGAGGTGGCGGTGACGACCGGCGCCAGTGAACCGATGGCACGGCCGAAGTAAGTCAGCGCCAATGTCTCGTCGTCCACGTACAGGATCTTGGGCTCGTTGCCCCCGGGATTGGTCATCCGTCACTCCTCATAGCAAATGCAGCCAATACGGCGAACGCGCGGATCACGTGCGGCGTGGTTCGTAGTGTTGATGGTCTTGTCATGGGAACGTCAGAGTCACGCGCGTGCCTGCGCTGGGTGCAGAATCAATCGCAATCGCTCCCCCGAACGATTGCATGATCCGCGTACAAAAAATCATGCCCATGCCGTTGCCGCCTTCTTCGGCGCGCGTGGTCACGGGGTCGATGGTCAGCCGCGCAAGAACGTCCGGCGCGATGCCTGGGCCGTTGTCTTCGATGCGGATCATGTGCTGGGCGTTGCCCGCATCCGGAGCGCGGCTGGCGATGATTTCGAGCTTCGGCGCATCGGTCTGCCGCAGTGCCTGCAACGCATTGCTCGTGAGCGACGAGAGCACCAGCATCACGCAGTTGGGCAGCGTCTGGATCGGAAAATCGTCTTCCACGCGGTACGACACCCATTCGCGCTGCGCGTTCGTGAATGGGTACGTGTCGAACAATGCGCGGATCAAGCCGCCCGCACTGTTGGGCGTGGCTGCCGTGCCGGGCTTGCCGTAGGTATTGCGCACGGAATTCAGGAACGTGGCGATGACCGAGAGGCAGTAGCGCGCGTTGTCCTGCACGCGGTCGGCGGCGCGGCCAATTTCTGGAAGGGCGCCGGGCGTGGGCTCCGTCTGATCCACGCGCATGCGGATGCCGCGCGCAAAGTTCGAGATGGCGGCCAGCGGCGTGTTCAGCTCATGCGCAAGAAAAGCCAGCGTTTCGTCGATTGCCATGAGGCGCTGGGTACGCAAGAGGCGATCCTGGCGCAGGGCCAGCGCCTCCTGCAGCGAGCGACGCACGTCTTCGGGCTGATAGGGCTTCTCCAGGATCTTGAACACGCGTCCGGTGTTCACGGCCTGAATCAGCAGGTCCTTGTCGGCATATGCGGTGACGAGGATGGTGGCAATGTCGCCGTATTCCGCGTCGATGAAGCGCAGCAGTTCGGTGCCGTCGCCGCCCGGCATGCGGAAGTCGGTCAACACCACGCTGATGCGCTCGTGGGAATCGCGCAGCACGGCCTTGGCCTCTTCGACGCTGTTGGCTGTCAGCACCTCATAGCCGGCGCCGATCGTGCGTGCAAACCATTTGCAGGCCTGCGCTTCGTCGTCGACGTAGAGGATGGTGACGGTGTCCGGCGTGGTGTCCATGATGCGTCTACTCCGAGCGCGGCAGATCAAACGTGAAGCGCGCCCATTCGCCTTCCTTGCTCGTCACCGCCAGGGTGCCGCCGTGGCGCTGGATCACGCTGTAGCTGATCGACAGCCCCAGTCCCAGGCCCTTGCCGACATCGCGCGTGGTGAAGAACGGCTCGAACACGCGCGACAGGTTCTTCTCCGAGATGCCGGGGCCGTTGTCGGTCACCACCACATGCAGGCGGTTGTCGATCCACTCGCCGGTAATTTCGATGCGTGGGTTCTCGCGCTGCACCTTTTGCATGGCAAGCGCGGCGTTCGACAGCAGGTTGATCAGCACGCCGATGATGGCCGCCTCGTCGCCGCGCACCAGCGTATCCGGCGGCAGCTTGCGTTCGAGCGCCACGCCGCGCAACTCGTGGCTCGTCAGCCGGACGGCCGAGTCGATGGCCTTCTCCACCAGGAATGGCGCATCGGCCTCGCCCTTCTCGGGGCTGCGGTAGGCGAAGGTCTTCAGGTCTGACACGATGTGCTGCACGCGCTGCATGCCTTCCTTGGCATCGGCCAGGCATTCGAGCAGCATCGGGCTGCCCTTGGCGATCGGGTCTTCCTGCGCCACGGCGATGGCCATCAGGCAGAAGTTGACCGGGTTGTTGATCTCATGCAGCAGTCCGGCAGACAGTGTGCCGATAGCGGCCATCTTTTCCTGCTGCAGAAGCTGGCCCTTGATGTCGGTGAGGTTCTGGTTGGTCTGCGCCAACTGCTCGTTCTTCTGCGCCACCTCTTCCTTGAGCCGGAAGAGCTGGAAGCGCCCACGCTCGTTGAAGTACGTGTACAGCGTGCTCGTCGCAATCGAGAACAGGATGAACAGCGAATGCACGATGAAGATCTCGCGCGACTGGATCCCGCCCGGGTGCAGCGTGCATGCGATCACCCAGAAGATGTATGTGCATGTGCCGAACAGCACGGCCTGCAGAAAGCCGATCGGCATCACCATGCCCACCGCGTAGATCGCCAGGTTCAGCCCAGAGTAATACGGTGAACTGGCGCCCTCGGTGTCGTAGATCATCCACGAGATCATGATCTGCGGGCAGATCAGCCAGAAGAACGTGAGGCTCTGCACGTGTTCTTCGCCCCAGCGCGTGTACAGCACCAGCAGTGCGCCGAACATGATGAGCGACGTGATGACGCGCAGCGACGCGAACAGCCAGAGCTTGTCCACATACATGCCGTAGTCCAGCCCGACACCGGCCAGCACCAGCACGATGCCGGTAATGGCCGCCATGCGGCTGAAGACGAGCCGGAACTGCTTGAGCTCGGCCTGGTATCCGCGATGTGTAATGGGCTCCATGCGTGTTCCTGGGCTGCGGATTAAGCGGCGGGTGTGGCGGGCCCGGCCACGCTGGCCTGGGCGAATACGTTGACGCCGGTCACGTCGGTATAGACGCGCACGTCGTGCGAGCCCTCGGGCAGCAGCTCGGCCATCAGCGGTTCATCGCGATAGACCAGGTACCACTCGAGCACGTGTTCCATCACGAAGCGCATCGGGTTGTTGCCGTGCACGTTGGTCGCAAGAATGGCGCCGCCTTGGCGCGTGCGCGCAGCAAAGTAGGAGAGCAGGCGCTGGCAGACCTTGTTGGACAGATAGTCGAACAGGCCAGCGCAATACACGGCATCGCAATCGCCGGCTTGCGGGCTCTCGGCCGTGATGCGCCGCTTGAGCAGTTGATGCACCGATTCATGCACGAAATCGACGGTGACGGTCTTGCGCGCGCGGTCCATGGCACGGCGCATCTGCTCGCGGGTGTAGTTGAGCGTCTCTTCGCTGAAGTCCACCAGCTCAAACGACAGCAGCGACGGTTCGGGATGCTGCTGAATGAAGCGCTGGATTTCCACCGCCGGCCCGCAGCCCACGTTCAGCACCTTGAAGGTCCGGCCTGCCGCCTTCGCCTGTGCAGCCAGGTCGCTCAGATACTGCACAAGAATGTCGATGCGGTTACGGTGCGCCTCGGCCACGTCGGTGCGCAGGAAGGCGGCGTTGACGATCTGGAAGTACGTGTTTGGCCCTTCGCGCGGGTCGGAGAGGATCTGGTTGACCATCTCATAATCGCCTGCGTAGCCGAGCGGCTTGGTGTACGTGCGATAGATGAACGGCGCGCGCAACAGCAGCGGATGCAGCGCCGCTTGCGCGAACGTGCGGTGCGCGGGTGCAAGCTCCGCCTCGACCTTGCCGGCTTCCGATTCCAGACCGTCCATGTAGCCCTTGAGCTTGAGCATGATCGGCTCGGCCAGCTCCTGGAAGACATCCATGCGCAGCTTGTTGTCTTCGCGCGGCAATGTCTTCGACAGATCCACTTGCTCCACCCAGCGCGACACCTCGGCCAGGAACGCACGCATCTCGTTGACGACGATCTGATAGTCGCGATGGATGCGGAAACGCTCCTGCCATTCCTGCACGAACGTTCGCGCTTCTTCGCCCACCGAAGCAGGCGTGTCGGCCACTTCCGACAGCTCGCGCCATTCGTCGATCAGCGTGAGCGAGACAACGGCGGTCAGGCCCGTGTTCACCAGGCTGATCACCACCGCCTTGCCGAGATAGGCCTGCCGGGTCCCCATCTTGATGGCGAGCTCGGACAGCACCTCGCTCACCTGCACGATCGAATAGGGGTTGTAGATCTCCATCACCAGGGCACGCCGCTGCAGCGTGATGATGGTGCCGCGGACCTGCTGACCCTGTGAGTTGCGGAAGCTGACCGCGGGATCGATTTGGTTGGGTGAGTACACGGTGCGAATTTGCCGGAGACTTCAGGGAAAACGTCTGCCAAGCGGGACGCTCACTCCAACAACCGCGCACTCGGAGTCGCACTGCGAATCCGGGCACCGCGAACACGGCGCGCCCCGCCGACACCGCTGGGCATGCCGCCGCATCAGTCGTGAAAGCGTGCTTGAAGCCGTCCGCTGGCCGTGCGCAATACGCGCCAGCCCGGGCGTCTCGCCCAAACCCGCTCCGAAAAGATCGGGGAAGATGACCGACTGCAGCCGGCGCCTTCAGTATCCCTACTGCGGCACCCTTACCTGTACTGCTCGCCGATCAACAGCGTGGCAACGGGAATCGTGCAACCGTGAACCATGACCAGATTGGAACGATGCACTCCCCTGACATCCGCAACGCGCGCTGCTTGAACGCGCGGCCCGCTGCTGCATCCCAAATCGTCTCTCAAGGAGAATCCCGCACAGTAATGAACTCCAGGCGCCGTATCGAATGTTGCGTGCCGGCACCCGCGTTCGCCATGATGCCGCAGCTATGCCACGCACGCATCAGGGCGATTCAGCCGGGCCACGCTCTGACGTCGTGGCTGCCGGATGACGCAATCGATTGTACTTGCCCAATGTGACCCACACAATGCGGAAACCCGCAGTGCAGAGCAAGCGGAAACACCACCTCAGCGTGATTTGCGGCCGGTGAGCGCGTCCGGATCCTGCTTGTAGTTGGTGAGAAACTGGGTATAGCTGTAGACCTGCGCCGGCAGCAGGTGGCTCGGCATGTCGAACAGTGCGTAGTAGTACGGCTCGCGGCCCTGGCATACCTCGGCGGGCAGGCAATATTGTTCCCACTCCACACAGGCCGGGGTGTACATGCCGTCGCCAGGCCAGAAGAACGGGACGATCTGCTTGTCGTGCAGCCCCTTGAGCAGCGCGTCGGGCGCGTTGTAGGCCTCGGCGTTTTCCAGGTGCGTGAGCATGCTCGCGTTGGTCTCGATGACCATGAGCGTCGCCCGACCATCAGCGGTGAGCAGCAGCACGCCGGCGGGGTGCGGATACAGGTAGTACTCGATGAAGCGGTAGCGCGCGGACAGCTCACGCACGAGCCGTGTGATCGCCGGGTCCGACAGAAAACTGAAGGAGTGGCGCGACAGCAGATCGCGCAGTGTGCTCGACAGGTTGCTGAAGTAGCGCACCTGCAGCGCTTCGATTTCCGCGCTGAGCCGCTCGGCCATCGCCGGATTGTCTTTCTTGATGTAACGGTCGATCAGGCCGTCGTTGAAACCCTGCACGGCGATGTTTTCGTCGGCCATGCCGGTGAGCAGGATCGTCATGCACGGCAGGTCTTTGAGCTTGGCGCAGAATTCCAGTCCGTTCATGCGCGGCATGGAGTAATCCACCACGATGACGGACGGCTGCAGGAAGCGGTTGACCTCGTGGATCTGGCGGTAGACGCGGTCGACGTCGAGCTGGATTGTGCGGCGTTCGGTCGAGAACGTCAGATCATCGTGGGTGACCCGCACCGGCAGAAAACCCGGCATGCGCAGCGAATGCCACTGGCGCAGCCACGCCAGCGCCTCTTCCGGGTCATTGAAGGCCAACAGCGCACGCGATGGGTCCATCTGGAACCCAAGGCTTTCCACGAACGATTGGCTGTCGTCGACCACCACCGTCAGGGTCGGGTGGAAATAGACCGGCAGGGCGCTGTCCTGTTGCATACGTCGGGAAGAGTCGGAAGAGGGCTGGGTGCAGCGCACGGCCGGTGTGGCCAGCGCTGCCCGTTTCCACTACGTTACTGTCTGCCGCCGCCGGGAGCAAGCGGAACCGGTCTGACCTGACGGACCGTTGACGGCCGTCAGTGGAGCCGCCAGTGCGCCGCTTTACTCGACGGATTTCACCATGTCCTCGACGACCTTCTTGGCGTCGCCAAACACCATCATCGTCTTGTCCATGTAGAACAGCTCGTTGTCCAGCCCGGCGTAGCCGGCATTCATCGAGCGCTTGTTCACGATGATCGTCTTGGCCTTGTAGGCCTCCAGGATCGGCATGCCGGCAATGGGCGACTTCGGATCGTTCTTGGCCGCCGGGTTGACCACGTCGTTGGCGCCCAGCACCAGCACCACGTCGGCCTGGCCGAACTCGCCGTTGATGTCTTCCATTTCGAAGACCTGGTCGTAAGGCACTTCCGCTTCGGCCAGCAGCACGTTCATGTGGCCCGGCATGCGGCCGGCGACGGGGTGGATCGCGTATTTGACGGTCACGCCCTTGTCCGACAGCTTTTCGGTCAGCTCCTTCAGGGCGTGCTGTGCGCGCGCCACCGCCAGACCGTAGCCGGGGACGATGATGACCGTCTCGGCGTTGCCCATGAGGAAGGCCGCATCATCGGGCGAACCCGATTTGACCGGGCGCTGCTGCCCGCCGCCACCCGCTGCCGCTCCGGCGGACGCTTCGGAACCGAAGCCGCCCAGGATCACGTTGAAGAACGACCGGTTCATCGCCTTGCACATGATGTAAGACAGAATTGCACCGGATGAACCGACCAGCGAGCCGGCGATGATCAGCATCGGGTTGTTGAGCGAAAAGCCGATGCCGGCCGCCGCCCAGCCCGAGTACGAGTTCAGCATCGACACCACCACAGGCATGTCTGCCCCGCCGATCGGGATGATGATCAGCACGCCCAGCACAAACGCGATGGCCGTCATGATGATGAACGGCAGCCAGCTCTGGCTCAGGAAGAACAGGATGCCGAAGCCGAGCATGGCCACCGCCAGCAGCAGGTTCAGCATGTGCTGGCCGGCAAACTGCACCGGCGCGCCCTGGAACAGGCGGAACTTGTATTTGCCCGACAGCTTGCCAAAGGCGATGACCGAGCCCGAGAACGTGATGGCGCCGACGAAGGTGCCGATGAACAGCTCCACCCGGTTGCCCAGCGGCAGCACGTTGTCGCCCGCCACGGTGATGCCGAAGGCCGACGGTTCTGCCACCGCGGCGACCGCAATACACACTGCAGCCAGACCGATCAGTGAGTGCATGGCGGCCACCAGCTCCGGCATCTTGGTCATCTCGACCGTGCGCGCCACGTAGGCGCCGATGCCGCCGCCGACCACCAGGCCCGCGAAGATCAGGATGAAACCCGTGGAGGCGCCGCTCTCGGTGCCCGCAAACATCTCGGCCTTGAGCTTGTAGATGAGTGCGACCGTCGTGACGGCGGCGATCGCCATACCCGTCATGCCGAACGCGTTGCCGCGCCGCGCCGTGGTCGGGTGGGAGAGCCCCTTGAGCGCCTGGATGAAGCAGACCGAAGCCAGCAGATACAGCAGGGTGACGAGGTTCATGCTCATTGCTTGGCTCCCTCGCTCTGACCGGCCTTGGCCTTCGGCTCTTTCTTCTTGAACATTTCCAGCATGCGCTGGGTGACCAGGAAGCCGCCAAACACATTCACCGCTGCCAATGCCACCGCCACCACACCCATGGTGCGGCCCAGGCCCGTTTGCGTGAGGCCGGCCGCCAGCATGGCGCCGACGATGATGATGGCCGAGATGGCGTTCGTCACGGCCATCAGCGGCGTATGCAGCGCCGGCGTGACCGTCCACACCACGTGGTAGCCGACGTAGATCGCCAGCACGAAGATGATCAGGTTGATCACCGTGTGATTGACCAGCTCCATGAGTGCTCCTCCTCGCTTCTTGGTCGATGTGCGAAGCGGCCAGACCGTTCAGGCCCGGCCGCCCGGCGCGTCAGGTTTCCTTGATGGCCTTGATCTTGTTGCCCTCGCCCAGCAGCACGACCTTGGGCTTGTAGCTGGCGACTTCTTCTTCGTTCATCGGGGCATAGGTGCAGATGATCAGCAGATCACCTACGTGCGCCCGGCGCGCTGCGGCACCGTTGAGCGAGATTTCGCCCGAGCCGCGCTTGCCCTTGATGATGTAGGTGGAGAAACGCTCGCCGTTGTTGACGTTGTACAGCTCGATCTTTTCGTATTCGCGCATGTCGGCGGCGTCGAGGAGGTCCTCGTCGATGCCGCACGAACCTTCGTAGTCCAGATCGGCCTGGGTGACCGTCGCGCGGTGCAGCTTGGCGCGAAGCATGTTGCGTTGCATGAAGCTTCCTTGAAACAGAAATGAAATCGCCACTGGCGACCGCGCCGGGCCGTGACGCCCGGCAGGCCGCCGTCTCCGTTCTTATTTGGCGGCGCTCGTGGCTGCGGGAGCGCGCACCACCTGGCCGGCCTGGCTGAGCAGGCAGGCGGCCACGATGTCGTCTTCGCGGTTGATGTTCAGGCCGCCATCCTTGTCGATGATCAGCTTGAGGAAATCGAGCACGTTACGGGCGTAGAGGGCAGAGGCGTCGGCCGCCACCATCGACGCGAGGTTGGTGTAGCCCACCAGCGTGACGCCGTGTTTGACGACCACGCGGTCGGCTTCGGTCAGTGGGCAGTTGCCGCCTTGCGCAGCCGCCAGATCGACGACGACCGAGCCGGGCTTCATGGCCTGCACGGTGGCTTCCGACAACAGCGTCGGCGCGCGGCGGCCCGGGATCAGCGCCGTCGTGATGACGATGTCGGCCTGGGTTGCGCGCGTGTGCACCAGTTCCGCCTGGCGGCGCATCCAGTCGGGCGGCATCGGGCGGGCATAGCCGCCGACGCCCTGGGCGATTTCGCGCTCTTCGTCCGTCAGGAACGGCACGTCCAGGAACTTGGCGCCCAGCGATTCGATCTGCTCTTTCACCGCCGGCCGCACGTCGGATGCCTCAATGACGGCACCCAGGCGCTTGGCCGTGGCGATGGCCTGCAGGCCGGCCACACCAGCGCCGAGGATCAGCACGCGCGCGGCTTTCACGGTGCCGGCTGCGGTCATCAGCATCGGCATGAAGCGCTGGTAATGGTTGGCAGCGACCATCACCGCCTTATACCCGGCGATGTTGGCCTGGGAGGAGAGCACGTCCATGCTCTGCGCGCGCGTGGTGCGCGGCGCCGCTTCCAGTGCGAACGCGGTGACGTTGGCGGCGGCGAGGCGGGCCGTGTTCTCGTCATCGAACGGATTGAGCATGCCGACCAGCACGGCGCCCGGCTGCATCTGCGCCAGTTCGGCCGCTTCCGGCGAGCGCACCTTCAGCACGATCTGCGCGCCCAGCGCCTCGGCCGCGGTGCCGATTTTGGCTCCGGCCGCGACATATGCGTCGTCTGGCTGGGCAGCGGCGACACCGGCACCCGATTGCACCGTCACCTGATGGCCAAGCGCCACGTACTTTTTCACCGTTTCCGGGGTCGCGGCAACGCGCGTCTCGTCCGCCCGCGTCTCCTGCGGGATGCCGATGTGCATCGTGTTCTCCTCGTCATGGTGCCCGCGCGTGCGGAATGGCGCGCTGGGTCGGTTTTGTTGAACGATGTGGAGCTTACCCGAACTTTTGGCAGGCGGACCGCTCCTGAAACGCTGCTCGAACATGAGCATTGGCTTAGCGACACGCGCCGGAATGTCGCGCGGGGCTCTCCTTTTATTGCAACTGAATTGCAATTACGTTAGCGTGGCTGTTTTCCATGTGCCAATTATTGCCATGCAGCGTAGACGACGGTCCATCCCCTCGCAAACCAGATGGAGCCTTCTTGGAGCGGTTTTGTGCAGCGCATCAAATATATGCAACGCCGAGCCGGCCCCAACGTTTGCGCTGGATGAATCCATTGTGAGAGGCTCGGCGGGCGACGAACGTTTGCGTGTGCGGCGGGCGAGCTCCGCCACGCTGACCGACACGCCGCTCAAAGACGTGCCGCAGGCGGTGGGCGTCGTGACGCGCGGCGCGCTCGATGACTTTGGCGCAACACGTTTGGACACTGCGCTTGACTGGGTCAGCGGGATCAGTCGGCAGAACAATCTGGGCGGCATGGCCGACAACTTCGCCATTCGCGGCTTTGCGGGCGACCTCAACACGGGCGCGGATTACCTCGTCAATGGCTTTTCGGCCAATCGCGCCAACAGCGTGCCGGTGGACGCCATCAACATTGGGCGCATCGATGTGCTCAAGGGGCCATCGGCGGCGCTGTATGGGCGCAGCGACCCGGGCGGCATCGTCAACATCGTCACGCGTACGCCGCAGTTCAAACCGTCGCGCGAGGTGACGCTGGCGGTGGGCAACCCCGATCGATACCGGCTCGCGACAGAGATGACCGGCCCGCTGTCCGAGCGCTTTGCCTATCGACTGGGCGTGGCGGCGGAAAGCAACCAGAGCTTTCGCGATTTCTCGTCGACTCGGCGATACGTCGTCGCGCCGTCGCTCACGTGGTTGGCGGCGGACGACACCGTGGTCACCTATGCGTTTGAAGCGGCGCAGCTGAACACGCCGTTCGACCGGGGCATCGTCGCCATTAACAAGCAGCTGGGCGCGTTGCCGCCTTCGCGCTTTCTGGGTGAGCCTGGCGATGGCGATACGACTGTGCGCACGCAAAGCCATCAGTTAACCGTCGAGCACCAATTGAACAGAGGCTGGAAACTCAATGGCGGGTTGCAGTATCGATCATCGCAATTGTTCGGCAAGTCGTCGGACGCCGCGAGCCTGCAGGCGGACGGCCGCACCCTGTGGCGCCAGGCCCGTGAACGCGACTACCACGCCAATGACCTCGCCGGCCGTGTCGACGTGCAGGGCGATGTGCATACCGGAGCGGTCAAACATACGCTCGTCGCGGGTGCGGATTTCTACAACTTCCGCTACGACCCGGTGCTGTATCGCGCCAACCCGAGCGCCGGCGCGCCGTATGCCATCGATATTTTCGACCCCGTCTATGGCCAGCCGCGCCCGAATGTGCGGCCGAGCATCAGCACGCGCGAGTCCCAGCGCGGTTATGGCGCCTTCGTGCAGGACCAGGTGACGCTGTCCCCGCAATGGAAGCTGCTGGCCGGCGTGCGCATGGACCGCTTCCTGCAGCACGCCGACAACCGCCTGACCGGCACGCGCGTGGCGCAGCAGCAGACCGCCTATAGCCCGCGCATCGGCATCGTGTATCAGCCCGTGCAGACGCTGTCGCTGTATGCCAATACATCGCGGTCGTTCCGGCCCAACACGGGAGTGGGCGCGCAGGGCAACGCGTTCGCGCCGGAGCGGGGGCGCGGCCACGAAGTGGGCGCCAAGCTGGAAACCCCGACGGCCGGCTCGGCGGCACGCTGGCGCTGTACTCGATCGACAAGACGAATGTACTGACGGGCGATCCGCGCGATCCGACATTTCAGCGCACGGCGGGTGCGGTGCGAAGCCGCGGTGTCGAGCTGGATGTGTCGGGGCAGGTGACGAAGAACATCAAGATGCTGGCCACGTATGCCTATACCGATGCCCATGTCACCGCCGATACGGTGCTGCCATCGGGCGCGCCGCTGTCGAACATTCCGCGTCATAGCGCCAGCGTGCTGGGCCTGTATGAGTTTGGCGCGGGCGCGTTGGGCAGGGCCGGTGCGGGTGGCGGCGTGGTCTACGTAGGTGAGCGCGCCGGCAACAGCGTCAACAACGGCTTCAAGCTTCCCGCCTACACCACCGTGCGCCTGCATGGCTATGTGCAGCCGACGCGCGCGCTGCGTCTCTCGCTCACGATCGACAACCTGTTCGACAAGCGCTACTACGCCAGTTCGTACAACGAGCTGTGGGTGGCCCCAGGCGCGGAGCGGCAGATCACACTGGCCGCGACCTACAAGTTCTGACGATGGCGCCCACTTCTTCGCGGCTTGCCGCAGTGGATGCGTTGCGCGGCCTGGTCATGATGCTGATGGTGGTCGACCATCTGCGGGAGTTCTTCTTCCTGCACGCGCAGGTGGCCGATCCTGTCAATCTGGCCGTTACGCCGACGGCACTGGCGCTCACGCGCTTCGCAAGCCACCCCTGCGCGCCGGTGTTCGTGTTTCTGGCGGGCATGTCGGCATGGCTGTCCGGGCAAAAGCAGGGCGGGGATCGGCGCGGAGTGTCGGCACATCTCTTCAAGCGCGGGCTGTTTCTCGTGGCTCTGGAACTCACCGTCGTGAACTTTGCCTGGACGTTCACGTTTCCGCCCACAACGGTCTATCTGCAAGTCATCTGGGCGATCGGGTTATCGATGATCGCGCTGGCGGGGCTGATCTGGCTGCCGCGTGGCGGTCTGCTGGCGGTCTCGCTGATGATCGTGGCGGGGCACAACCTGCTCACGGATGCGCAGGTGGCGCCGGATTCATCGTGGCATGCACTGTGGGCGGTGCTGCATCAGCGTGACTGCATTGTGTTGGCCGACGGGCTGCGGCTGCGCACGTCGTATCCGGTGCTTGCGTGGATCGGCGTGATCGGTCTGGGTTATGCCTTTGCGCCGGCGTACGCGCGGCGTTCGCGGGCCCGCCGTGCGTTGTGCTGGCGGCTCGGCGCTGCAAGCCTGACCGGCTTGGCGGTGTTACGCATGCTCAACGGCTATGGCGAGCCGCAACCGTGGGTGCTCGATCCTGATGCGCTGACCACCGCCGTGTCGTTCGTCAATCTCACCAAATACCCGCCGTCGCTCGATTTTCTGCTGATGACGTTGGGCTTGGGGCTGTGCGCGCTGGCGTGGCTGGACCGCCTGCCCGCACGCGCAGCCGACATGCTCCAGACGCTGGGCGCCGCGCCGATGTTCTTCTATCTGCTGCATTTGTATGCGCTGCACGTCGCGTATCTGGCGGCGTTACAGGCGTTGGGCGCAAACCATGGCGAGCGCTTCGGCTTCAACGCGGTATGGCAACTGTGGGCGGCGTGGCCAGTCACGATCGCGTTGCTGTATTGGCCGACACGCTGGTTTGCAAGACAGCGCTCCACCGGGCGCCATCGGTGGATGCGCTATTTGTGAAGCGGTCGCGATCACAAGCGGATGTTGCCTTGCAGGGCTACAATAACGCCTTGTTTTTGTTGCCTTTTTGCCATGAACCAAGCCGTCCGCTGGAAACCCAGCGTTACCGTTGCCGCCGTCATTGAACAGGACGGGCGCTTTCTGCTGGTGGAGGAGCACACCGATGTCGGCTTGCGCCTGAACCAGCCCGCCGGCCATCTCGACCCGGACGAAAGCCTGGTCGACGCCGTCGCGCGCGAAGCGCTGGAAGAAACCGCGCACAGCTTTGTACCGACTGCCTTTCTCGGCTGCTACATGGCGCAGTTCCAGCCGCCGCAGGGGGATCCGGTCACCTATGTGCGGATGGCATTTACCGGCGAGCTTGGCCCTCAAGATCCGCGCCGCACGCTGGACGACGGCATCGTCCGCACTGTCTGGATGACGGCGGATGAAATTCGCGCCAGCCGCGAGCGCCATCGCAGCCCGCTGCTGCTCGCCTGCGTGGAAGACTACCTGGCCGGCAAGCGCTATCCGCTCGACGTCATCCACACGCACGCCAGCGTGTACGGGCTGGGAGTGCAGCCATGAGCAAGAAGCGCATCGTCGTCGGGATGTCCGGCGGCGTCGATTCGTCCGTCACCGCGTGGCTGCTCAAACAGCAGGGCTACGACGTCGTCGGCCTGTTCATGAAGAACTGGGAAGACGATGACGACAGCGAATACTGCTCGACCCGACAAGACTGGATCGACGTGGTCTCGGTGGCCGACCTGATCGGCGTCGATGTCGAAGCCGTCAACTTTGCCGCCGAGTACAAAGACCGCGTGTTTGCGGATTTCCTGCGCGAATACTCCGCCGGCCGCACGCCCAATCCCGACGTCCTCTGCAACGCCGAGATCAAGTTCAAGGCCTTCCTCGACCACGCGATGGCGCTTGGCGCCGACACGATCGCGACCGGGCACTACGCCCGCGTGCGCGAGATCGACGGTCGCTTCGAACTGCTCAAGGCGTTCGACCACACGAAGGATCAAAGCTACTTCCTGCACCGGCTGAACCAGGCGCAGCTGTCGCGCACGCTCTTCCCGCTGGGCGAAATGTCCAAGACGAAGGTGCGGGAGATCGCCGCCGAGATTGGTCTGCCCAACGCCAAGAAGAAGGATTCCACCGGCATTTGCTTTATCGGCGAGCGGCCGTTTCGTGATTTCCTGAATCGATACCTGCCGACCAGGCCCGGCCCGATCAAGACGCCGGACGGCAAGACCATCGGCGAGCACATCGGCCTGGCGTTCTACACGTTGGGACAGCGCAAGGGCATCGGCATCGGCGGCAGCCGCGACGGCAACGGCGATGCCTGGTACGTGGCCCGCAAGGACATGGCGGCCAACACGTTGTACGTGGTGCAGGGTCACGACCACCCGTGGCTGCTGGCGCACACCGTGCACGCCGACGATCTGAGCTGGGTTGCCGGCCAGGCACCCGCCGAAGGCACGCACCTTGGCGCCAAGACGCGTTATCGCCAGGCCGATGCGCCTTGCACGGTCGCACGCGCGGCCGACGGCGCGCTCACGCTGACTTTTCCGGAGGCGCAGTGGGCGGTTACGCCGGGTCAATCCGCTGTGCTGTACGACGGTGAGATCTGCCTGGGCGGCGGCATTATTTCCGCAGCTGAGCCGGCTATCGTTGAAAAGGCGGTCGCCTAATCGGTTTTTGCAACACTGCGTTGTGTCGGCTGCGACTGCTGCTGCACTCGTTTAAGCTTGCGCCCTGATTTGTCTTCAAACAGGGTTGGTCATGCTGCCACGTCGTTACTGGGCCTTTGCGGGCGTTGTGCTGTTGTTTGCCGTCACCGCCGGGTTTGCGGTAGCGGGGCGCCTGCATTGGGTGTGCGCGGTCATTCCGGGCATGTTCGTGATCCTCGGCGTGCACGACATCACGCAGACGCGCCATTCGGTGTTGCGCAACTACCCGCTCTGGGGCCATTTCCGCTTCCTGTTCGAGTTCATTCGCCCGGAAATCCGCCAGTATTTCGTTGAAGACGACACCGACGAAAAGCCCTTCTCGCGCGCCCAGCGCAGCATCGTTTATCAGCGCGCTAAAGGTGAAGTCGACAGCCGTCCGTTCGGCACCGAAGTCGATGTGAAGGTGGCCGGGCACGAATGGATCGGTCACTCGCTGGCACCGTCGCGCATTACCTCCTCGGACTTCCGCGTGATGGTCGGCGAGGGCCGCGCCAAGCCGTATTCGATGTCGGTGTTCAACATCTCGGCGATGAGCTTCGGGGCGCTGTCCGGCAATGCCATTCGCGCACTCAACCGCGGTGCGAAGCTCGGCAACTTCATCCATGACACCGGCGAGGGCTCGATCTCACCGTACCACCGCGAAGAGGGCGGCGACCTGATCTGGGAAGTCGCCTCGGGCTACTTCGGCTGCCGCGACGCCAATGGCCGCTTTGATCCGGATCGCTTTGCCGAGCAGGCACGCAGCCCGCAGGTGAAGATGATCGAGGTGAAGCTGTCGCAAGGGGCCAAGCCGGGCCACGGTGGCGTCTTGCCTGCGGCCAAGGTGACGCCCGAGATTGCCGCCACACGCGGCATTCAGATCGGCAAGGATTGCATCTCGCCGGCCTCGCATTCGGAATTCAACTCGCCGCTGGGTTTGCTGCAGTTTGTGGATCGCCTGCGTACGCTGTCGGGCGGCAAGCCGACCGGCTTCAAGCTCTGCATCGGGCATCCGTGGGAGTTCTTTGGCATCGTCAAGGCGATGCTCGAGTCCGGCATCCTCCCGGACTTTATCGTCGTTGACGGCGCGGAAGGCGGCACCGGCGCCGCGCCGCTGGAATTTACCGACCACGTCGGCACGCCGCTGCAGGAAGGGCTGCTGCTGGTGCATAACACGCTGGTCGGGACCAACCTGCGCGACAAGATCAAGATTGGCGCGTCGGGCAAGATCGTCACGGCGTTCGACGTCGCTCGCACGCTGGCCATGGGTGCCGACTGGTGCAACGCTGCGCGTGGCTTCATGTTTGCGCTGGGCTGCATCCAGGCGCAGAAGTGCCACACCGACCGCTGCCCGACCGGCGTAGCGACACAGGACCCGTCTCGTCAGAAGGCGCTGGTGGTGCCGGACAAGGCCGAGCGAGTGCATCAATATCACGCGCACACGCTGCATGCGCTGCTGGAGCTGACGCAGGCCGCGGGCCTGCAGCATCCGGCGGATTTCCGCGCGCACCACATCGTGCGGCGCGTGTCAGGTAACGAGGTGCAGTTGCTCTCGACGCTGCTCAAGTACCTGGAGCCCGGCGATCTGCTGGCCGGGCGGTACCGTTACCAACTGTATGAGCGCTACTGGCCGATGGCCCAGGCCGAACGGTTTGACCCGGTGGCCGTGTAACGCTCGACCATTGCCATGGATTACTGGGGCTGGGTTTCCATGAAGCTCGGCCGCTTTTCCATGCGCGCGTAGAACGTGGCGAGGTTCGCGTGACGTTCGCGCCAGTCGATCTGCGGCTGGCGGAAATCCAGATAGGCAAGCGCGCAGCCGACGGCAATGTCCGCCAGCGTGAGGTGGTTGCCGTTGCACCAGGTCTTGTCGGCCAGGCCTTGCGACATGGCTTGCAGCGCTTGGTCGATCTTGTGGGTCTGGCGCGCGAGCCACGTTTCGCTGCGCTGCTCCGGTGTGCGCTGCGTGTGTTCAATGCGCAGCATGAGCGCGGCGTCGAGCAGGCCGTCAGCCAGCGCCTCCCAGCAGCGCACTTCCACGCGCTCCCGGCTCGATGGCGGAATGAGGCGCGCCACCGGCGACAGCGTATCGGCGTATTCGGCAATCACGCGCGAGTCGAACAGGGCGCCGCCGTCGTCCATCACCAGGCAGGGCACCTTGCCCAGCGGATTGAACTGGTGGATCTGCGTGTCTGCGCTCCACACGTCTTCCAGCACGAACTGGTAGTCGATTTTCTTTTCAGCCAGAACCACGCGCACCTTGCGGGTGTACGGGCTGGCGTGCGATCCGATCAGTTTCATAGGCATGTCATGTTGGAGGCGGAAGTATAGCTGCGCACTTTCCCGAGTGCGCTGCGCGGCGCCTGAACCGAACTCAACCAAACGGAGGCTTGCTTTAGGCCGGATTGGCCGTGAAAGACAGGTGCCGGGTGGTAAAATCGCGGGCTCGCCTGGGTGCGCGTATGCACCTTGGTTCAACGCGCAACGCCGCGTCCGGGTTGTCCGGATTGAGATTCCCTTCACATTTTTTCCCGCCTGCCATGTCGTCGCTTTCTGCCCTGACCGCTCTGTCTCCCATCGATGGCCGCTACGCTGCCAAGGCCGATCCGCTGCGCGAGTGGCTGTCGGAAGCCGCTTTCATGCGCAATCGCGTGAAGGTGGAGGTGCATTGGCTGATCGCCCTGTCGCAGGCCGGGCTGGCGGAGATCCCGCGTTTCTCGGCCGCCGCCGAAGGCGCACTACTGACGCTGGTCGAGAACTTTGCCGAGGCAGACGCCGCCCGCATCAAAGAGATCGAAGCCGTCACCAACCACGACGTGAAGGCCGTCGAATACTGGATGAAGGAGCGCGTGAAGGGCAACGCCGAGCTGGAAGCCGCCAGCGAATTCATTCACTTCGCCTGCACGTCGGAAGACATCAACAACACCTCGCACGGGATGATGCTCAAGGGCGCGCGCGACACGGTCATCGTGCCGACGCTGCGCCGCGTTCAGGCGCGCCTGGTGGAGCTGGCCCATGCCAACGCCGACGTCCCGATGCTTTCGCGCACGCACGGCCAGCCGGCCAGCCCGACGACGCTGGGCAAGGAAATGGCCAACGTGGCCGCCCGCCTGGATCGCGCCATCCGCCGCATCGAAGCCGTTGAGCTGCTGGGCAAGATGAACGGTGCGGTGGGCAACTACAACGCGCACCTGTCAGCGTATCCGTCGCTGGACTGGGAGGCCTTCTCGAAGAACGTGATCGAGACGCGCCTGGGCCTGACGTTCAATCCGTACACCATCCAGATTGAGCCGCACGACTACATGGCCGAGCTGTTCGACGCCGTGGCGCGCGCCAACACGATCATCCTGGATCTGGACCGCGATGTCTGGGGCTACATTTCGCAGGGCTACTTCAAGCAGAAGACCAAGGCCGGCGAGATCGGCTCGTCGACCATGCCGCACAAGGTCAACCCGATCGACTTTGAAAATTCGGAAGGCAACGTCGGTCTGGCCAACGCGGTGCTGCGCCATCTGTCGGAAAAGCTGCCCGTGTCGCGCTGGCAGCGTGACCTGACGGATTCGACCGTGCTGCGCAACATCGGCGTGGCGTTCGGCTACAGCCTGCTGGCGTACGACGCCTGCTTGCGCGGCCTGGGCAAGCTCGAAACCAACCCGGCCCGCCTGGCCGAAGACTTGGACAACTGCTGGGAAGTGCTGGCCGAGCCGGTCCAGACCGTGATGCGCCGCTATGGCATTGCCAATCCGTACGAGCAGCTCAAGGAACTGACGCGCGGCAAGGGCATTTCGCGCGAGGCGCTGCGTGAGTTCATCGGCACGCTTGCCATTCCGGAGGATGCCCGCAAGCTGCTGCTCGACATGACGCCCGGCAGCTACATCGGCAAGGCTGAAGAACTGGCGCGCCGTATCGCCTGATTGTTGCAAAAATTTGGTGGTGCCGTCTGAAGAACGGCCCGTTCTCGAATCCGAGGGCGGGCCGTTTTGCTGGTGTGCGCTGTAGAACCGTTCTACGCGCCGCTGATATGAACATGCCTAGTCAATCAAAAAATTTGAATCGCTTGGTGAACTTCAGCTTGCCTTGGCCGGTCGGATCGCGCAAATAATGCACAATCGTTTGGCGTCGTGGTCTTACCCACAGGCGCCGCCTACCGAGCGCTACAACATACCGAGGGAACCGATGTCACAAGCCGCCCACTCGAATCTCGCCATGCGCGGCGCCGCTGACCACGGCGCCTATGCCAAGCCCGCGATTGCGCTGCACTGGATCGTCGCGCTGCTGATCTTCGCGGCCTTCGGGCTTGGTCTGTACATGACCGATATCCCAGGCTTTACGCCGACCAAGCTGAAGCTGTTCTCGTATCACAAATGGATCGGCATCACGGTGCTGATTTTTGCGGTGCTGCGCGTGCTGTGGCGCCTGACGCATCCGGCGCCGACGCCCGTGCCCGGTATGCCGAAGTGGCAACACGCCGCCGCCGAAGCCGCGCACGTCGGCTTGTATCTGTTGAGTTTGGCGGTGCCGCTGACCGGCTATCTGCTCAGCGTCGCGGCCGGCGTCAAGGTTGTGTACCTTGGCCTATGGGAACTGCCGATGCCGTTCGACAAGAGCGACGCGCTGAAAGACGTCTTCAGCATGGCGCACGAATGGCTCAACTGGACCATGGCGGCCATCGTCGTGGTGCACATCCTGGCAGCGCTCAAGCACCACGTCGTCGATCGTGACGGCACGCTGCGCCGCATGGTGCCTTTCCTCCGCTGATTTCCAAATGCGCCGGTGCACGGTGTGTGCCGGTGCTTCTGCCTGTCCATCCTGACCAAGACTGCCGGCACGACCGGCCTCACCGAAGGAGTCTGATGATGAAACGTTTTGTGCGCCCCCGCGCCATTGCCCTGGTTGCCGCTGGCGCGCTGTCGATCGCTGCCGTATCGGTATCGGCCATCGCCCAGGTGGACGCCGCCAAGAGCAGCGTCACCGCCACCGGCAAGCAGCTCGGCGTGCCGATGGACATCAAGTTCGGCAAGTTCGACGCCGTCGTCAATTACAACCCGGCCAACGTGGCTGCATCGACTGCCAAGGTGGACATCGATGTCACCAGCGTCGACGTTGGCAGCAAGGAATACAACGACGAACTGAAGAAGAAGGACTGGTTCGACACGGCCAGGTATCCGAGGGCAACGTTCGTCTCGTCGGCGTTCAAGCCCGGCGCGGGCGGCAAGGTGGACGTGGTCGGCAAGCTGACCATCAAGGGCATCACGCAGGATGTGACTGCACCCGTCACGTTCAAGCAGGAAGGTGCCAATCAGGTCTTTGAAGGCGCATTCCCGGTCAAGCGCAACGCATTCAAGGTGGGTGACGGTGAGTGGAAGGATACGTCGGTCGTCTCGGACGACGTGACGATCAAGTTCCGCGTCGTCATCGCCAAGAAGTAATCGGAAGTCTCACCCCAACGTTTTTCGGCCCTCGTGTGCCGCTTTTATCCGCAGGAGTTCTCATGAAATTGCGTACCCTCGTTGCCGCACTGTCGGCCGTTGCTGCCACTGCCGCTTTCGCTGCACCGGTCACGTACCAGCTCGATCCGAACCACACTTACCCGAGCTTCGAAGCCGACCACATGGGTGGCCTGTCGAAGTGGCGCGGCAAGTTTGAAAAGTCCAGCGGCACCGTGACGCTGGATCGCGCTGCCAAGACCGGCAGCATCGATGTGACCGTGCAGACCGACAGCATCGACTTCGGTCACGCCAAGATGAACGAGCACGCCAAGAGCGCCGAAATTTTCGACGTGGCCAAGTACCCGACCGCCACGTTCAAGGGCAACTTCACGAAGTTCAAGGGCGACGTGCCGACCGAGGCCGAGGGCCAGTTGACGCTGCACGGCGTAACCAAGCCGGCCAAGCTGGAAATCGACGCGTTCAAGTGCATGCAGCACCCGATGCTCAAGCGTGAAGTCTGTGGCGCGGACGCCGAGATGAAGTTCAAGCGCGATGACTTCGGTGTCGACTACGGCAAGGCCTACGGTTTCAACATGGAAACCAAGCTGAAGATTCAGGTGGAAGGTGTCAAGCAAGACGCCAACGTCGCACAGCAGTAAGCCAGGCGGCACGCCTCTGCCAAAGAAAAGCCCCGCAATTGCGGGGCTTTTTTGTTGCCCGAAGAACGGAGTCGTCCGGGCAGCGCGGAGCAGGATCTTCAGACCTGCGCGCCGAAGTTCGGGTCGTCTTCCTTCGGGCCACCGGCCTTTTTATCGGCCTTGACCAGATCTTCGCGTTTGACGCCCAGCCACATGCACAGCGCAGCGGCCACGAACACCGACGAGTAGATGCCGAACAGAATACCGATCGTCAGCGCCAGGGCGAAGTAGTGCAGCGTCGGACCGCCGAACACCAGCATCGACACCACCATCATTTCGGTCGAGCCGTGGGTGATGATCGTGCGCGAGATGGTGCTGGTAATCGCGTGATCAATCACCTCGTGCGTGTTCATCTTGCGGTACTTGCGGAACGCTTCGCGGATCCGGTCGAAAATCACCACGGATTCGTTGACCGAATAGCCCAGCACCGCGAGCACCCCTGCCAGCACCGACAGCGAGAACTCCCACTGGAAGAAGGCGAAGAAGCCCAGGATGATCACGACGTCGTGCAGGTTGGCGATCACGCCGGCCACGGCAAACTTCCATTCGAAGCGGATCGACAGGTAGATCACGATGCCGATCACCACGAACAGCAGCGCCAGCAGGCCATCCGTGGCCAGTTCCTTGCCGACCTGCGGGCCGACGAACTCAACGCGCTGGAGCTTGGCGTCGGGGTTCACGGCGGTCAGCGCCGTCATCACCTGTTGGCTCTGGACTGCCGAGGCGATGGGTTTGCCGTCCGGACCGTTCTTGAGCGGCAGGCGGATCATCACGTCGCGCGAGGTGCCGAAGTTCTGCACCTGGGCGTCGGCATAGCCGAGCTTCTCAACGTCGCCGCGGATCTTCGGCAGATCGGCGGCCTGGGTGTAAGCGACTTCCATCACCGTACCGCCGGTGAACTCCACCGACAGGTGCAGCCCCTTGTGGAACAGGAAGAAGACAGCAGCGATAAACGTCAGGAACGACAGCGCGTTGAGGATCAACGCGTGCTTCATGAACGGAATGTCGCGGCGGATGCGGAAAAACTCCATGGTCTGCCCTTTGTGGCGACCGCCCCTTCGTGTCGGGGCAGCGCCGGTTCTATGCGAGATTCGTTGTGGGAGGCGTGATTACTTGGCGGGCGATTCCGTGTTCGTATTGCCCGGCTTCCACATGGCCGATGGCGACGCTCTGCAGCTTCTTCTTGCGGCCGTACCAGAGGTTCACGAGACCGCGGTTGAAGAACACCGCCGAGAACATGGACGTGCCAATCCCCAGGCAGTGCACGATTGCAAAGCCGCGCACGGGGCCCGAGCCGAAGGCAATCAGCGCCAGACCAGCGATGAGCGTCGTCACGTTCGAATCGAGGATGGTCGCCCAGGCGCGGTCAAAGCCGGCGGAGATGGCCATCTGCGCCGAGGCGCCGTTGCGCAGCTCTTCACGCACGCGCTCGTTGATCAGCACGTTCGCGTCAATGGCCATACCGAGCGCCAGTGCGATAGCCGCAATGCCGGGCAGCGTGAGCGTGGCCTGCAGCATAGAGAGCAGCGCGATCAGCAGGAACACGTTCACGCCCAGCGCTGCCACCGAGAACGCACCGAACAGCATGTAGTACAGCACCATGAACACCGAGATGGCAAGGAAGCCGTACAGCGCCGAATCGAAGCCCTTCCTGATGTTGTCGGCGCCCAGCGACGGGCCGATGGTGCGTTCTTCGATGATTTCCATCGGCGCGGCCAGCGAGCCTGCACGCAGCAGCAGCGCCAGGTCGGAAGCTGCCTCGGTCGAGCCCATGCCGGTGATCTGGAAGCGCGAGCCGAGTTCGGACTGGATGGTCGCCACCGTCAGCACTTCGCCCTTGCCCTTTTCAAAGAGCACGATGCCCATGCGCTTGCCGATGTTGTCACGCGAGACATCGCGCAGCATGCGGCCACCCTGGCCGTCGAGCGTGATGTCGACCGACGAATTGTGGTTCTGGTCGAAGCCTGCCGAGGCGCTCGTGATGCGGTCACCCGTGAAGATCACCTGCTTCTGCAGCAGAACGGGCGCGCTGCGGCCTTGCGTGAACAGCTCGTCGCCCAGCGGTACCGGGTCGCCGGCGCGCGGCACGAGCGGCGCGTTGGGATCGGCAAGGCGCGCTTCCAGCGTTGCCGTGCGGCCGATGATGTCCTTGGCCTTGGCCGTATCCTGCACGCCCGGCAATTGCACGACGATGCGGTCCGGGCCCTGCTGCTGGATCACTGGCTCAGCCACGCCGAGTTCGTTCACGCGGTTGTGCAGCGTGACGATGTTCTGCTTGACCGCGTTGTCCTGCACTTCCTTCATCGCGGCGGCGGTGAAGGTGCCGATGAGCGTGGCGCCGTCGGCGCTCTTGTCGACGGTGTAGGCCAGTTCGCGCGTGGAGTCGGCCAGCAGCCCGCGGGCGCGATCGGCGTCGTCCGGGTTGGCGAACTTGATCGTGATTGTGTTGTTGTTGCGGTCGATGCCGCTGTGGCGGATGCCCTTGTCACGCAGCTGCGTACGGATGTCGCCAGCCAGCGAGTCGAGCTTTTTCGTCACGGCGCCGTTCATGTCGACCTGCAGCAGGAAGTGCACGCCACCGCGCAAATCCAGGCCCAGGAACATCGGCTTGGCAAAGAACGGTGCGCCGCTCAACCAGCGCGGCGAACCGGGAAGCAGGTTCAGCGCCACGATGTAGGTCGGGTCGGCCTGATCGGTGTTCAGGCCGCGGGCCAGCACGTCCTTGGCCTTGAGCTGCGTGTCGGTGTCGGCAAAGCGAACGCGCACACTGGCGGAGGTGCCGTTGTTGTCGAAGAACACGCCGTCGGGCTGAATGCTGGCCGCGGCCAGCAGGCTCTCGACCTGCTTTTGCACGTTCAGGTCGACCTTGACGGTGGCCTTGCCAGAAGACACCTGCACGGCAGGGGCCTCGCCGAAGAAGTTCGGCAGCGTATAGAGGAACCCAATGGCAAGCGCCACCAGGATCACAATGTATTTCCAGAGCGGATAGCGATTCATCTTGGAATGCAGAGAGGCGACGCCTAGGGGCGCGGGCGCGGATTCTTAGAATAGGCGCTGCCTGGGGTGCCGGCGCCGGCGCAATCGTGCGGGGCGGCGCCGGGAGGGGCCGATTACAGCGCCTTGAGCGTGCCCTTGGGCAGCACGGTGGTCACGGCGCTCTTCTGGACAGTGATTTCGGTGTTGGCAGCGATTTCCACGGTGACGTACTGCTCGGCCACCTTGCTGACCTTACCGAGGATGCCGGCGGTGACCACTTCGTCGCCCTTGGCCAGGGCTTCGAGCATCGCCTTGGTTTCTTTCTGGCGCTTCATTTGCGGGCGGATCATGATGAACCACAGCACCACGAACATCAGGATGATCGGCAGGAAGCTCATCAGGCCACCCGCGGCACCACCAGCTGCCGGTGCAGTTTGCGCGTAAGCGTCGGAAATCAGGAACACGTCAGAACTCCGTAATGGTTCGTCAATCGGTCAAAAATCGGACCGGACATTCTACCATTGCGATGCTGCGGCAAATGGGCGCGCCCGGCGCCCTGCGAAGGCGGCTTACAGGGCCCCGCGCGCGCGGTCGGCGGCAAAGCGTGCCTGGAACGCGGCAAAGCCATGGGATTCAATGGCGGCGCGCATTTCGGCCATCAATTCCAGGTAGTAATAGAGATTGTGGATGGTGTTCAGGCGGGCACCCAGGATCTCGCCGACGCGCTGCAGGTGGTGCAGGTAGGCGCGCGAGAAATTGCTACAGGTGTAGCAGCCGCAGGTCTCGTCCAGCGGGCGCGGATCGTTGCGGTGTACCGCGTTCTTGATCTTGATGTCGCCAAAGCGGGTGAAGAGCCAGCCGTTGCGCGCGTTGCGGGTCGGCATCACGCAGTCGAACATGTCGACGCCAGCCGCGACGCCCGCCACCAGATCTTCCGGCGTACCGACGCCCATCAGGTAATGCGGCTTGTTGGCCGGCAGGCGCGGCGCCACGTGCTGCAGCACGCGCATCATGTCTTCCTTCGGCTCGCCGACCGACAGGCCGCCGATGGCATAGCCGCCGAAACCCTCGCCGCCCGCATCGGCGTCAATGGCTTGCAAGCCGGCCAGCGATTCATCGCGCAGGTTCTCGAACATGCCGCCCTGGACGATGGCGAACAGCGCGTTCGGGTTGTTCTCACGCTCGAACTCGTTGCGGGAGCGTTGCGCCCAGCGCAGGCTCATGCGCATCGAGGCCGCGGCTTCCGCCTCGGTGGCCGGGCGATCGCCGATCTTGTACGGCGTGCATTCGTCGAACTGCATGACGATGTCGGAATTCAGCCGGCGCTGGATCTGCATCGAGATTTCGGGCGAGAGGAACAGCTTGTCGCCATTGATGGGCGATGCAAACGTCACGCCTTCTTCGGTGATCTTGCGCAGATCGCCCAGCGAAAACACCTGAAAACCGCCGGTCGGATGGGCTTATCCCAGCCGTTGAAACCATGCAGGCCTTTGTGCGTCCATCACTTCCAGACCCGGGCGCAGCCACAGGTGGAACGTGTTGCCAAGGATGATCTGCGCGCCGATGTCCTTCAGCTCCGCCGGCGACATCGCCTTGACCGCGCCATAGGTGCCCACCGGCATGAAGATGGGCGTTTCGACCACGCCGTGGTTCAGGGTCATGCGGCCGCGTCGGGCGAGGCCATCGGTGGTGAGCAGTTCGTACTTGAGCATGGTCAGGCGGAAATGGAGTCGGGTTCAGCGCGGGTGAGCAGCATGGCGTCGCCGTAACTGAAGAAGCGGTAGCGCTGGGCGATGGCGTGCTGATACGCCTCACGGATGGCGCTCATGCCGGCAAACGCCGATACCAGCATCAGCAAGGTCGACTTGGGCAGGTGGAAGTTCGTCACCAGCAGGTCGACGGCGCGGAAACGGTAGCCGGGGGTGATGAAGATGTCGGTCTCGCCGCTGCAGGCGTTGAGCGTGCCGTCCGGCTGCGCGGCCGACTCCAGCGCCCGCATCGATGTGGTGCCGACCGCGATGATGCGGCCGCCGGCCGCGCGCGTGGCGCGGATGGCTTCGGCCAGTTCAGCCGTAATTTCGTACCACTCGCTGTGCATGCGGTGTTCGGCGATGTTTTTCACGCGCACCGGCTGGAACGTGCCCGCACCGACGTGCAGCGTGAGAAAACCGCGCCGAATGCCCATGGCATCAAGCTTGGCGAACAGCGCATCGTCGAAGTGCAGGCCCGCCGTAGGTGCCGCGACGGCGCCCGGGTTGCGCGCATAGACAGTCTGGTAGCGCGTCTCGTCAAAGCTGTCCGGGTCGTGCTCGATGTAGGGCGGCAGCGGCAGGCGGCCGTATTGCTCGATCAGATCCAGCGCCGGCTGCGGGAAG
Organism: Ralstonia sp. 1B3; assembly: GCF_036631435.1. Lineage (NCBI taxonomy): Bacteria > Pseudomonadati > Pseudomonadota > Betaproteobacteria > Burkholderiales > Burkholderiaceae > Ralstonia > Ralstonia sp. 1B3. The sequence goes on from NZ_JAPNUG010000013.1 coordinate 42,611, forward strand.
CGCAGCGTGAAGAACGGCTCGGCACGCGGTCCGACCGTCACGTCAAAGGCGTCGGCCAGGCGCAGCGTGGTGCCCTCGACGGGCGACTTGCTGGACCGGATCTGTGCCAGCACCGTGTGTTCGTCCAGCAGGCGCTCGACGAGCACCTCCACCTTGCCGCCGCTGGCTTTGTGGCCAAAAAAGCGTGCCTTGATGACGCGCGTGTCGTTGAAGACCAGCAGGTCGCCGGGGCGCAGGTAGTCGACCAGGTCGGCAAATTGGCGGTCTTCAAAATGCACGCCATCTTCCGCACGACGTACGGCCAGCAGGCGGCTCGCGGTGCGGTCGGGCAGGGCGGTTTGCGCGATCAGCTCAGGCGGCAGATCGAAATCGAAATCGGACAGCGTCAGCATGAAAAGTGGCGCAGACGTGGATTGCGCCAAGTGATGGTCGCGGGCGCCGGTACAATCGGGCGAAACCGCAAAGTTCGCCATGTACGCCCTGTGCCGCCTCGCGCCCGTTCCGCCACTGATGCTGCTCCTATGCCCGACGCTGATACTGTGCCGGCGCCGAAGCCAAAACGCGCAACCGCGACGGACCAGCCTGCCAAGGCAGCGGCCAAGGCGGCCCGCCCCGCAGACAAACTCGCCAAGCTTGGCCTGCACCGCGACGTCGATCTCGTGCTGCATCTGCCGATGCGCTACGAGGATGAAACCACGCTGCTGACCATTGCCGAGGCCACAGCCCGCGCCAACACCGGGTGGGCTGCGCAGGTCGAGGGCACGGTCACGCGCAATGAAGTGGCGTTCCGGCCGCGCCGGCAGCTGGTCGTGCATATCGCCGATGACTCGGGTGAACTGGTTCTGCGCTTTCTCAATTTCTACGGCAGCCAGGTCAAGCAGATGGCCGAAGGCGTGCGCCTGCGCGTGCGCGGCGAAGTGCGCGGCGGCTTCTTTGGCGCCGAGATGGTGCACCCGACCGTGCGCGCCGTGGCGGACGATGAACCGCTGCCCGATCGCCTGACGCCGGTCTATCCGAGCACGGCGGGCGTCGCACAGGCTTATCTGCGCAAGGCGATCCTGAACGCGCTCACGCGCACGCCGCTGCCGGAAACGCTGCCGAACAGCCTCATCACCGGCCCGCTCGCGCCGCTCAAGCTGATGACGCCGGCCGATGCCGTGCGCCTGCTGCATCAGCCGACGCCCGATGTCGATGAGCACAGCCTCGTCGAGCGCACGCACCCGGCGTGGCTGCGCATCAAGTTTGATGAGCTGCTCTCCCAGCAGCTCTCGCTCAAGCGTGCGCAGGCCGCGCGCCGCATGCGCAACGCGCCCGTCCTGCGCGACAGCGGCAAGGATGGGCTGCTCGCCCGCTTCATGAAAGCGCTGCCGTTCAAGCTGACCGGCGCCCAGGCCCGCGTGTGGGAAGAGATTCGCGCCGACCTCGCGCACCTGTACCCGATGCAGCGGTTGCTGCAGGGCGACGTTGGCAGCGGCAAGACCGTCATCGCCGCGCTGGCCGCCTGCCAGGCCATCGATGCCGGCTGGCAGGCTGCGCTGATGGCGCCGACCGAACTTCTGGCCGAGCAGCACTATCGCAAGCTTTCTGCGTGGCTCGAACCGCTGGGCGTCGACATCGTCTGGCTGGCCGGCAGCCTCAAGCGCAAGCAGAAGGACGAGGCGGCCGCACGCGTGGCGGTCGGCACGGCGCAACTCGTGATCGGTACGCACGCGCTGATCCAGGATGCGGTCACGTTCGCGCGGCTAGGCCTGGCGGTGGTGGATGAGCAGCATCGCTTTGGCGTCGCGCAGCGCCTGGCTTTGCGCGGCAAGGCAAGCAACGGCGATGCACCTGCCGCCAACGCCCAGGTGCCGCACCAGCTGATGATGTCCGCCACGCCGATCCCGCGCACGCTCGCAATGACGTACTACGCGGACCTCGACGTCTCCGCCATCGACGAGTTGCCACCCGGCCGCACGCCCATTGTCACGCGCCTTGTGAACGATGCGCGCCGCGACGAAGTGATCGAACGCATCTACGCCGCCGCACGCGAGGGGCGACAGGTCTACTGGGTTTGCCCGCTGATAGAGGAAAGCGAAGCGCTGCAATTGCAGACCGCCGTTGAAACCTTCGAGACGCTCTCGCAAAGTCTGGAAGGCCTGAAGGTGGGCCTTGTGCACGGACGCCTGCCATCCGCCGAGAAGGCCGCCGTGATGAGCGCCTTCGCCGGCGGCGACCTGCACGTGCTGGTGGCCACCACCGTCATCGAAGTGGGTGTAGACGTGCCCAATGCCTCGTTGATGGTGATCGAGCACGCCGAGCGCTTTGGCCTTGCGCAGCTGCACCAGCTACGCGGGCGGGTGGGACGCGGCACTGCATCGGTCTGTGTGCTGCTGTATCAGGCGCCGCTGTCTCCGACGGCCAAGCAGCGCCTGCAAACCATGCGCGAGACCACCGATGGTTTCGAAATCGCCCGGCGCGACCTGGAGATCCGCGGGCCCGGTGAATTCCTCGGCGCGCGGCAATCAGGCGAAGCGATGCTGCGTTTTGCCGATCTGAATCACGATGCGTGGCTCGTCGAATTTGCGCAGGGCGCTGCGGACGAGATGCTCGCGCGCTTTCCTGAAGCCGTGGACACCCACCTCAAGCGCTGGTTGGGCGAGCGCGAGCACTACCTGCGCGTCTAAGCCCGGCGGCGCACGGCTTTTAGTCCGCTAGCCGAGCCTGCTTGCGTAAGCGCTTGGCGGTATACATCGCACGATCGGCCTGGTCCATCAGTGCGGGGACCTCCGTCAACTGAACGTTTTCTTCGTCGGATATCAGTTCTCAGGTTTAGCCGACGGCCGGCTCCAGACGCAGCAGCGTGATTTCCGACGGCGCACCGAATCGCTTGGGCGGGCCCCAATATCCGGTGCCGCGGCTGGTGTAGATCCACAGGCGTCCCAGCCTGTGCAATCCCGCCGTAAAAGGCTGCTGCAGCGGGACAAAGAGGCTCCACGGCCAGAACTGGCCGCCATGCGTGCCCAGAAAGCTGCAGGTCGAAGCCGGCCTCCGCAGCGGCGGGAGCGGTGCGTGGTTGATGCGCGAGCAGGACGGTCGGGGTCACCCCAGGCGGCGACCCGGCCAGCGCCCGGGCCGGATCGCTCGTGTGCGCAGCGTCGAACTTGCCTGCGCTGAAATCGGTCACGCCCGCAATCACCAGCGGCGCGCCGTCGTGTTCCAGCACCGCATGCTCGTTCATCAAGACCCGCATGCCGAGCCGCTCGAACTCCGACACCCAGGGTCCGACGCCCGAGTAGTACTCGTGATTGCCGGTCACCGCAAACACGCCGTGCCTTGCAGACATGCCGGCAAGCGGCGCGATGTGTGGACGCAGCACCTCCACTTCGCCGTCCACCAGGTCGCCCGTCACGGCAATCACATCGGGCTGCAATGCATTGAGCCGTTCGACCACGCCAGCCACATAGGCGCGCTTGATGGTGGGGCCGACATGCAGGTCGGTGATCTGCGCGATGGTGAAACCGTGCAGCGCCGCCGGCAGGCCTGCGATGGGCACCGTCACCCGCGCCACGCGCGGAATGCGACGCGCGTTGATATAGCCGATCACGGTTACCAGCACGGTGAGGCCGACGACAAGCAGGGCCGAATCGTGGCGATAGGCGTGGAAGCACGATCAGCGCGATGTCGCGCAGCAGCGTCAGCACCAGCAGCGACGAGAACAGGCCCATCAGCAACGCGCCAAACCAGGTGACGCGGTCCGCCAGCGAGATGGGCCGGATCACGAAGCGCGCCGCCATCCCGGTAGGAATCATCACCGTCGATATGAGCAGAAAGATGATGCCCGCAGCCCAGCCGGCGCCATTCCAGCCCAGGTCGGGCAGCAGCCGCCATCCGATATAGAGATGCAGCGCTGCGATGAGCGCCACGGCCGTCGTCAGAAAGCGGCGCCTGCCGCGGGGCAGGGATCGGCTGCCGTTAGGTTCGTCACGCATGCTGGGGCGGCTCCTTTGGGTCTTGGTGAGACGTGTCCACGGAAGATGGGGTGACTGGCAGCGTTGTCAATGCCGGGCACCCGTTCAAAGCGCAAGCAACATCGCACGTCCCTTGGTAAAATCTATCGATATCCCCAAGCCGATTGATCGCCATGACGCTCACCGAACTCAAATACATCGTCGCCGTCGCGCGGGAACGCCACTTTGGGCGTGCCGCCGAGGCCTGCTTTCGTCTCGCAACCGACGCTGTCGGTCGCCATCAAGAAGCTGGAAGACGAACTGGCCGTGCAGATCTTCGAGCGCGGCGCGTCGAGTGAGCGTCACGCCCGTCGGCGAGCAGATCGTCACGCAGGCGCAGCGCGTGCTCGAGCAGACGATGGCGATCCGCGAGATCGCCAAGCAGGGGATGGACCCGCTGGCCGGGCCGCTGCGGCTCGGGGTGATTTATACGATCGGCCCGTACTTGCTGCCCGCGCTGGTCAAGCAGATGATCGACACCGTCCCGCAGATGCCGCTGATGCTGCAGGAGAACTTCACTGTGCGGCTGGTGGAGCTCCTCAAGCAGGGCGAGATCGACTGCGCCATCATGGCCGAGCCGTTTCCGGAAGCCGGCCTGATGACGGTGCCGCTGTACGACGAACCCTTTGTCGTGGCGGTGCCGCGCGGCCACGAGCTGGCGAAGGCGTCGTCGGTAGACCCGGAGGCGCTCAAGCAGCAGACCATGCTGCTGCTCGGCAACGGCCATTGCTTCCGCGACCATGTGCTGGGCGTGTGCCCGGAGCTGTCGCGCTTCTCGCAGAACGCAGACGGCATCCAGAAAACCTTCGAGGGTTCGTCGCTGGAAACGATCCGACATATGGTGGCCAGCGGCGGGCATTACCGTGCTGCCGCGTACGTCGGTGCCGAACATGCAGCCCGCCGCCAATGATCTGCTGACGTACGTGCCATTTCAGGAGCCGGTGCCCGACCGCCGCGTTGTGCTGGCCTGGCGCAAGAGTTTCACCCGCATCGCCGCGATCGAAGCGGTGGCCAAGGCGGTCGCGCAATGCGACCTGCCCGGCATCAAGCTGTTGCCGCCCACGCCGCTGATTCACTGATCCCCGAGCTCTGAGCGGGCCGTCACCCCATGACGGCCATAGCGCACGTCTAATTGATAGATAAAAACAATCAAATATGCGATTCAATAGCGTAAAGGTAGACTGTGTTCCATGGTGAGCGCATCGCTCACTGCCGATCACCGTGGAGCCCGTCATGTCCTTGTCGCTTGCCTCGAACACCGTTGCGACCGTGCTGGAATGGCTCGCTGCGTATGGTGAATCGCACTGACCTGACGGATGCACGAAGTTGCTCGCGCGAATGGTGTGGGCATCAGGAAGGCGCAGGGTCGCAAAGAAGAAAACATGGCAATGGTGCGGATGTTCGTTTCGGAGTGGCAGGGATTTGCGGGCACGGTGCGCGCCTCGCAGGCAGAGGTCCCGATGCTGTCGGGCATGCCAGGTAGTGCAGCCGGCGGCTGCGTTGCGCGTGTCGCGGAATCCGCCCGCCTGCAACGAAAGTGGGTGCGCAAGCAGATCGGTCTAACCACCGTGGCAGCCGGCGCTATGATCGTGCTCCTGCACGGTATGGTGCAGCTCATGGTCTGATGATCGGCCTGATCTTCGGTTGTCATCCGTTCTGCGTTTCGTCACAGGACGATGCGACGATCGGAACTTGCTGTGCGAACGGCAACCGAAAGAAGGCTCGAACCGCGCGTGGCCCGACGCTGAATCAGCGAACGGCATCGCGTTTTTGCACACCACTTCATAGGGGAATCTAGATGGCAAAGAAGAACAACGGCGCGCCTGCCGCAGCCCAGATCAACATCGGTATTGCTGACAAGGACCGCAAGAAGATCGCCGACGGCCTGTCGCGCCTGCTGGCCGATACCTACTCGCTCTATCTGAAGACGCATTACTTCCACTGGAACGTCACCGGCCCGATGTTCAACACGCTGCATCTGATGTTCGAGACGCAGTACAACGAACTGTGGAATGCCGTCGACCCGGTGGCTGAGCGCATCCGCGCCCTGGGCTATCCGGCACCGGGCTCGTATTCGGAGTTCGCCAAGCTGTCGTCGATTCCGGAATCGAAGGGCGTTCCCGAGGCGATGGACATGGTGCGCGAACTGGTGGCCGGCCACGAAGCCGTGACGCGCACCGCCCGCAGCCTGTTCCCCGACGTCGACAAGGCCGCCGACGAACCGACCGCCGATCTGCTGACGCAACGCATGGACATTCACGAAAAGACCGCGTGGATGCTGCGTTCGCTCCTGGCTTAAGGCTGGCTTGACGGCCGTTCGCCACGTTTGCGACAGCGTTTCGAGCAACGCCCCTCCCGCGAGCCCGTTGCGTTGCGGGTGGGGCGGCATCAACCCCATGACCTAAACGAGAGAATCGACTGAAGCTAAATGCCCGTTTTCCGGCCATGCTCCCGCTGCTTCCCACGCCTTCGGTGGCGGTACGTCCAACAAGGACTGGTGGCCCAATCAACTGCGCGTTGATCTGCTGAACCAGCATTCCGAAAAGTCCGATCCGCTCGGGTCGAGCTTCAACTACCGCAAGTCGTTCAATGCGATCGACTACGACGCGCTCAAGGCCGATCTGCGTCGCCTGATGACGGATTCGCAAGACTGGTGGCCGGCAGACTTCGGCCACTACGGCCCGCAGTTCATCCGCATGGCATGGCACGCCGCCGGCACATACCGCACCGGCGATGGCCGTGGCGGTGCCGGGCGCGGCCAGCAACGTTTTGCACCGCTCAACTCCTGGCCTGACAACGTCAACATCGACAAGTCGCGCCGCCTGCTGTGGCCCATCAAGCAGAAATACGGCCAGGCCATCTCGTGGGCCGACCTGCTGATCCTGACCGGCAACGTTGCGCTTGAAACCATGGGCTTCCGCACGTTCGGCTTTGCCGCGGGCCGTGAAGACACGTGGGAACCGGACAACGACGTCTACTGGGGCAACGAGACCAAGTGGCTGGAAGCAACGCGCTATTCGGGCGAGCGCAATCTCGCGAACCCGCTGGCTGCCGTGCAGATGGGCTTGATTTACGTGAACCCGGAAGGCCCGGAACACGCCCATGGCGATCCGCTTGAAGCCGCCAAGGACATCCGCGAGACCTTCGCCCGCATGGCGATGGACGACGAAGAAACCGTCGCGCTGATCGCCGGTGGTCACACCTTCGGCAAGACCCACGGTGCCGGTGCGGCAAGCCACGTTGGCGCCGATGTCGAAGCCGCGCCGCTGGAAGCGCAAGGCCTGGGCTGGGCCAGTACCTTTGGCACCGGCAAGGGCGCGGATGCGATCACCAGCGGGCTTGAAGTCACCTGGACGCAGACGCCCGCGCAATGGAGCAACTACTTCTTCGAGAACCTGTTCAAGTACGAATGGGTGCAGGAAAAGAGCCCCGCCGGCGCGCTGCAATGGGTCGCCAAAGACGCCGAGGCGATCATTCCGGGCCCGACGCCCGACTCGCCCAAGCGTAAGCCGACGATGCTGACGACCGACCTGTCGCTGCGTTTCGATCCGGCATACGAAAAGATCTCGCGCCGCTTCCTGGACAACCCGCAGGCGTTTGCCGAAGCCTTTGCCCGTGCGTGGTTCAAGCTCACGCACCGTGACCTCGGCCCGAAGTCGCGTTACCTCGGCCCCGAAGTGCCGCGTGAAGACCTGATCTGGCAAGACCCGCTGCCGGCCGCTACACACAAGGCGACCGAGGCCGATATCGCCGACCTCAAGGCAAGATTGCCGCCTCCGGCCTGTCGGCATCCGAACTGGTTGCCGTGGCGTGGGCGTCTGCCTCGACCTTCCGCGGGTCCGACAAACGCGGCGGCGCCAACGGCGCGCGCATTCGCCTGGCGCCGCAGAACGACTGGGCGGTCAACCAGCCGGTGGCCGGCACGCTGGCCAAGCTGGAGGAAATTCAACGCGCCTCGGGCAAGGCTTCGCTGGCGGATGTGATTGTGCTGGCAGGCAGCGTCGGTATCGAGCTGGCCGCCAAGGCAGCCGGCACGACGATCACCGTGCCGTTCACGCCAGGTCGCGTCGATGCGACGGCCGAGCAGACCGATGCTGCATCCTTCTCTGTGCTCGAGCCCGTGGCCGACGGTTTCCGCAATTACCAGAAGACGCGGTTTGCGGTGCCGGCCGAAGTGCTGCTCCTGGACAAGGCTCAACTGCTGACGCTGACGGCGCCGGAGCTGACCGTGCTGATCGGTGGCCTGCGCGCCATCAACATCAACGCAGATGGCAGCCAGCACGGCGTCTTTACCAGCACGCCGGGCGCGCTGACGAACGACTTCTTCGTCAACCTGCTCGACATGAACACCGAGTGGAAGCCTGCCGGCGACATCTACGAGGGCTATGACCGCAAGACGGGCGAGCGCAAGTGGACCGGCACGCGCGTCGATCTGGTGTTCGGTTCGAACTCGATCTGCGTGCGCTGGCCGAGGTGTTCGGCAGTGCCGACGGCAAGGAGCGCTTCATCAGCGAGTTCGTGGCCGCGTGGGTCAAGGTGATGAATCTCGACCGCTTCGATCTGGCCGCCGCCTAAGCTGCTTTCGGCGGGACTAAAATGGCGCCTTGCCTCGTGCAGGCGCCATTTTTCTTTGGTGATTTCCATGCAATCGTCCGCTGCCCAACCCAGCCGCCTCGTGCTCTATGCGCGCCTGATGCGGATGGACAAACCGATCGGCACGCTGCTGCTGCTGTGGCCGACGCTGTGGGCGCTGTGGATGGCGGCTGACGGCCATCCGCCGCTGTCGCTGGTGGTGATTTTCACGGTCGGCACGTTCCTGATGCGCTCGGCCGGCTGCGCGGTCAACGACTGGGCCGATCGCGACTTCGACAAGCACGTCAAACGCACCAAGGAGCGGCCGATCACCGCGGGCCTGATCGCCCCGTGGGAGGCGCTGGCGGTTGCGGCGGTGCTCTCGCTCGTCGCCTTCGCACTGATCCTGCCGCTCAATGCGCTGACGAAGTGGATGTCGGTTGCCGCCATCGTGATTGCCGGCACGTATCCGTTCTTCAAGCGGTTCTTCGCGATTCCGCAGGCGTACCTCGGCATTGCGTTCGGGTTTGGGATTCCGATGGCGTACGCCGCGGTGCAGGATCAAGTGCCGATGCTGGCGTGGCTGATGCTGGCCGGCAATGTGTTCTGGGCCGTTGCCTACGACACCGCGTATGCGATGGTCGACCGCGATGACGATTTGCTCATCGGCATCAAAACGTCGGCCATCACGTTCGGACGCTACGACGTGGCGGCGATCATGCTGTGCTACGTCGGCTTCTTCGGGATCATGGCCTGGGCTGGCCATGTGATGGCGCTAGGCGTGGCGTACTGGATTGGATTTGCCGCCGCCGTGGTGTTGTCGCTTTGGTATTACCCGATGCTGCAGACGCGGGATCGAATGAAGTGTTTTTTTGTTTTTCGGCATAACAATTGGTTGGGGGCTTGTTTGTTTGCTGGAGTGGTTGGGGGGTATTTGCTGCGCTAAGGGCTTGGTGGTGCATCCCTTGTTTCACTGCCGGGGGCGACTCACTTTCTTTGTCTTGCCAAAGAAAGTAAGCAAAGAAAGGCGCGCCCGATGCGGCGAACCCCTCCTTGAATTTGTGTCGCAAGGAGGGGAAGGAAAACTCGCTTCGCTCAGACAGTTTCCCTTCCTTTTTCCTCCTTGCAACAGAAATTCAAGGCGCCGCATAGGGCAGGGCAAGTCAAAGGACAACAGCCAAACCTCCGCGGCGCCAGCTCAACGACAAAGGCCAACCTCGCGACGGGTTGGCCTTTTCTTTGATGTTCTTGCCCTAGATGGCGCCTTGAATTTGTGTGAGCGGGCGGATCAAGGAAGGAGGCTTGTCTGAGCGCAGCGAGTTTGCCTCCTTCCCCGCACGGTCACACAAATTCAAGGGGAAGTCGCCATCTCGGGCGCGCCTTTCTTTTGCTTACTTTTCTTTGGCAAGACAAAGAAAAGTGAGTCGTGCCCGGCAGGGTACGAAAAAGGGATGGACCACCAAGGCTTCAATCCCTCCCAAACTCCTCCCCCATCTCCTTCCCCCGAGCCGCCGCAGCATGCATCGCCCGCACAAAAGCAGCCTTGATATCAGCACCTTCCATTGAAGTCAGCGCCGCATAAGTCGTCCCCCTTGGACGTGACACGCTCGCGCAGCACCTCAACCGGCTCGGTCGATTGGCCCGCCAGCGTGGCCGCGCCAATAAACGTCTCGACCGCCAACGTGCGCCCATCCCCCGCCGACAGCCCCAGCTCCTGCGCCGCCTGCTGCATCGCCTCGATGAAATAGAACACGTAGGCAGGGCCGCTGCCCGAGATGGCGGTCACGGCATCAATCTGCGCTTCGGCGGGCACCCAAATGCTCTTGCCGACGGCATTGGCGATGGCGCTGGCGGTCGCGCGGTCGGCGTCGGACAAGCCCGCGTTGGCGGCCAGGCCGGTCATACCCAGACCGGAGAGCGCAGGCGTATTCGGCATCGCACGAACCACACGTGCGTGGCCATTCAGCCAGCGCGACAGATCCTGGATCCGGATACCCGCCGCCACCGACAGCACCAGGCTGTCGCCCAGATGCGGTGCCAGTTGCGCACAGACCTCGCGCATCTGCTGCGGCTTGACCGCCAGGACGATCACGTCGCGGTCGGCCAGTTCTGCGCCCGGAGCAGCGGCTGTGCGGGCGCCCCAGGTCTGCTCGGCGCGGCTGCGGGCGGGTTCGGTCGGGTCTACCACCACGATGTTGGCGCCGTGCGCGCCCTTGGCGATCAGGCCGCCGATGAGGGCCGCCGCCATGTTGCCGCCGCCGATGAAGCCGAGTTTCAGAGTGTCGAGCATGAGAGTGGTGGTGTGAGAGAAAACAGGAATTCAGGCGTTGGCGTAATGCCGCGCGCCGAAGATGGCGCTGCCCACGCGCACAATCGTGGCGCCTTCGGCAATCGCGTCTTCCAGGTCGGCGGACATGCCCATCGAGAGGGTATCGAGCGGGATGCCGGCCTCGCGCAGCCGGCCTGCCAGGGCACGCAGATCAGCAAACGGCTTGCGCTGCGCCACCGGGTCATCGCTGGGCTCGGGCACTGCCATCAGGCCGCGCAGCTGCAGGGCAGGGACGAGACGGCTTGTGCCACGGCAAGCACGTCATCGAAAACGGGCAGCAGGCCATGTTTGCTGGCTTGGCGGCTGATGTTGATCTCGAGACAGACCTGCAGCGGCGGCAAGGTGTCGGGGCGCTGGGCCGACAGGCGCTCGGCGATCTTTAGGCGATCGACGCTGTGCACCCAGTCGAATTGTTCGGCCACGGCGCGCGTCTTGTTGCTCTGCAGGGGGCCGATGAAGTGCCAGCGGATCGGGTCGGGGCCCGTGCGCAGGTCGGCCAGCGCGTCGATCTTGGCGATGCCTTCCTGCACGTAGTTTTCGCCGAAGAGGCGTTGCCCGGCGGCATGCGCGGCGCGCACCGCATCGGCGTCGAACGTCTTGGAAACGGCCAGCAATGTGACACCCGCAGCATCGCGCGAAGCCAGTGTGCAGGCCGTTGTGATCCGTTGACGCACGGCTTGCAAGTTGGCGGCGATTACAGACATAATCCGGCGACGTTTGTTACAAATAAACAAGGTTCCGGCACGTCAAATCAACGGCTCGGAGCGCGTCTGGAGGCGCCTTTGCGACGCCCGGGCGACATA
>NZ_JAPNUG010000014.1:0-29867 GCF_036631435.1 Ralstonia sp. 1B3
GCGGCTGTCGTCAACGCGGCGGCGCAGGTCATCGCGGCCGAATAACTGCGTCGATTACATAAAGAAAAAAACAGCCCGGTTCGCCTCCGGTGCTGCCGTTTGCCTAGGCGCGATGGCGACGAGAACTCAGTCCTGATCGGCGGCTTCTGCGCGATAGATCAACACCACCGCCTGCGCGACGATGCCTTCCTCCTTGCCTTCGAAGCCGAGCTTCTCGTTGGTCTTGGCCTTGACGTTGCAACGCTCGGGCGCAATGCCCAGGTCTTCCGCAAGATTGGCCACCATGCCGGGCACATGCGGCGCGAGTTTCGGTTTCTGCGCGATGACGGTGGATCGCGTAGCCCGCCTTGTGCACGCGGCGCACGGCTTCGCGCAGCAGCACGCGGCTGTCGGCGCCGGCAAAGGCCGGATCGGTGTCGGGAAAGTGCCGGCCGATGTCGCCCAGGCCGGCGGCGCCGAACAGCGCATCGGTAATCGCATGCAGCAGCGCGTCAGCGTCGGAGTGGCCCAGCAGCCCGCGTGTGTGCGGAATCTCCACGCCGCCCAGGATCAGCTTGCGGCCCTCCACCAGCGCGTGCACGTCGTAGCCCTGGCCAATGCGGATGTCCATCCAGTTCATGCTTGCGATGCCTCGTTCGGTTGTGCGCCCTGCGCGAGGATGGCCTCGGCGAGCGCGAAATCGTCGGGATACGTCACCTTGAAGTTGCGCAGCGCCCCGGCACAAGCAGCGGCGGGTGACCGGCGGCTTCAATCGCACTGGCTTCATCGGTGACGATGCGATGTTGCAGCAGCGCTTCCCGCAAAGCGCGCTCCAGCAGCCCGAGTGGAAACATCTGCGGCGTCTGCGCTTGCCACAGGCCGTCGCGCGACACGGTCGCGTCGATGTGCTGGGCTGCATCGGCACGTTTGAGCGTGTCGGCCACGGGCAGCGCAAGGATGCCCCCGCAGCTTGCGTGCCTTCGGCCTCCACCGCCGCGACCAAACGCGCGATCAGCGCCGGCGTCAGCCCGGGCGCGCCGCGTCATGCACGAGCACCCAGTCGTCATCGTGTGCGCCGAGGCCGCGCAATGCCGCCAGCCCATGCGTGACCGATGCGTGGCGTGAATCGCCACCGCAATCGACCTCCACCAGCTTGGGCGCATCGAAACCACCGTCGGGAAAGCGCTGCACCAGCGACTGTGCGCCGGGCGTCGTCACCACCAGCACGGTGTCGATTTCGGGGCTGGCCAGGAACGCCTGCGCGGTATGCCAGAGCATCGGCCGCCCGGCAATCGCCTGATATTGCTTGGGCAGATCGCCGCCGGCGCGCGAGCCGGTGCCGGCCGAGGGAATCAGCGCAAAACGGCGGCGGCCAGGGTGGGAAATCGACATGACAGGCGGGAAAGTGAACGTGGGCGCAGCATTTGCGTGGGTTTTGCCCTCGCCAAGCGCGCGGCTGGCGCGGATTTTATAATAGCGGTCTGCGTCACGACACCCCGCCTGCACATGCCGGCGGGGTGTCGTGCTTTGTCTTGCAGTCGTGCCCCACACAACCTCACGCCTCATGTCCGATTTTTCGCTCTCCGCCCTGCCCGCCGTCAAACCGGGCTCGCGCTTTGTCTTCAGCGGCCTGCAGGGGGCGGCAGATGCCCTGCTGCTGGCGCGCTACCTCGAGCAGCATCGCGCCGCCGTGCCGATGCTGGCGGTGGTCTGCGCCAATGCCGTCGATGCCCAGCGCCTGGCGGAGGAGCTAAGCTGGTTTGCCCCGCAGGCGCGCGTGAAGCTGCTTCCTGACTGGGAAACGCTGCCGTACGACAACTTCTCGCCGCACCAGGATTTGATCTCCGAGCGGCTGGCGACGCTGCATGACCTGCAGAACGGTGCGTGCGACATCCTGCTCGTGCCGGCCTCCACGGCGCTGCAACGCGTGGCGCCGCCATCGTTCCTGGCGGCCTACACGTTCTTCTTCAAGAAGGGCGAAAAGCTGGACGAGGCAGCGCTGAAAGCGCAGTTCACGCTGGCCGGCTACGAGCACGTCAGCGCCGTGATGCGCCCAGGCGAATATTCCGTGCGCGGCGGCCTGATCGACCTGTTCCCGATGGGCTCGCCGCTGCCATATCGGCTCGACCTGTTTGGCGACGAAATCGAGACCATCCGCTCATTCGATCCCGACACGCAGCGCAGCCTCTACCCGGTCAACGAAGTCCGCCTGCTGCCGGGCCGCGAATTTCCGATGGACGAAGCCTCGCGCACGGCCTTCCGCGGTCGCTGGCGTGAGGTGTTCGAAGGTGACCCGACGCGCTCGCCCATCTACAAGGACATCGGCAACGGCGTGCCGAGTGCCGGCATCGAGTATTACCTGCCGCTGTTCTTTGAAGAGACCGCGACGCTGTTCGACTACCTGCCGGGCGCCACGCATCTCGCCTTTGTTGGCGACATCGAAGGCGCGGTGCGCCGCTTCTGGGCCGACACCACGCAGCGCTACAACTTCATGCGCCACGACCGCGAGCGGCCGCTGCTGCAGCCTTCCACGCTGTATCTGGATGAAGAGGCGTTCGTCGCGGCCAAGCCGCACGCTCGCCTGGTGTTGCGCGCGAGCCGGGTGATGCACCGCTTTCGCTGCCGTTGCCGAACGTTGCCGTCAACCGCCGGGCGGAAGACCCGCTGGTCAATCTCGAATCGTTCCTCATGCGCAGCAATTGCCGTGTGATGATCTGCGCCGAATCCGCAGGCCGCCGCGAGACGCTTGCGCAAATGCTTGCCGCCAGCGGCCTGCACCCCGAGGGCGTCGCGGACTTTGCCGATCTGATGCGCGGCGATGCCAAGTTCGTGCTGGGCGGCACCGCTGTACCAGGGGTTCATCCTCGGCGACGAACGCATCGCGCTCATCACCGAGACCGAGCTGTATGCGCAGACCGTGCGCCGCGCCGGTCGCCGCAAGCAGGAACAGGCCACCGCCGTCGATTCGATGGTGCGCGATCTGGCCGAGCTGAAGATCGGTGATCCGGTGGTGCACAGCGAACACGGCATCGGGCGCTACCAGGGGCTGGTCTCCATCGACATGGGCAACGGCGAGGAAGAATTCCTGCACCTCGACTACGACAAGGGCAGCAAGCTTTACGTGCCGGTGCATCAGTTGCACGTGATCTCGCGCTACTCGGGTGCCGATCCGGAAACCGCGCCGCTGCATTCGCTCGGGCCAATGGGAAAAAGCCAAGCGCAAGGCCGCGCAGCAGATTCGCGATACGGCGGCTGAACTCCTGAACCTGTACGCGCGGCGCGCATTGCGCCAGGGCTTCGCGTTCCCGCTCACGCCCGAGGACTACGCTACGTTTGCCGAGAGCTTCGGCTTTGAAGAAACGCCCGACCAGGCCGCCGCCATTGCTGCGGTGATCGCCGACATGACGTCGGGCAAGCCGATGGACCGCCTGGTCTGCGGCGACGTCGGCTTTGGCAAGACGGAAGTCGCGCTCCGTGCCGCATTTGTTGCGGTGATGGGCGGCAAGCAGGTGGCCATCCTGGCGCCGACTACGCTGCTGGCCGAGCAGCACTACCAGACGCTGGTCGACCGCTTTGCCGACTGGCCGGTGCGCATTGCCGAGATTTCGCGTTTCAAGAACAAGAAAGAGATCGACGCCGCGATCGACGCCATCAACGCCGGCACGATCGACATCGTGATCGGCACGCACAAGCTGCTCGCCGGACGTGAAGTTCGACCGGTTGGGACTCGTCATCATCGACGAGGAGCATCGCTTTGGCGTGCGCCAGAAGGAGGCGCTCAAGACGCTGCGTGCCGAGGTGGACGTGCTGACGCTGACCGCCACACCGATCCCGCGCACGCTGGGCATGGCGCTGGAAGGCCTGCGCGATTTCTCGGTGATCGCCACGGCGCCGCAAAAGCGCCTGGCCATCAAGACGTTCCTGCGCCGCGAGGAAGACGGTGCTGCGCGAGGCCATCCTGCGCGAGTTGAAACGCGGCGGGCAGGTCTACTTCCTGCACAACGAGGTCGAGACCATCGAGAACAAGCGCGCCAAACTGGAAGAGCTGATTCCGGAAGCGCGCGTGGTCGTCGCACACGGCCAGATGCACGAGCGCGAACTGGAGCGCGTGATGCGCGATTTCGTGGCCCAGCGCGCCAACATCCTGCTGTGCACGACGATCATCGAGACCGGCATCGACGTGCCGACCGCCAACACGATCCTGATCCACCGCGCTGACAAGTTCGGCCTGGCGCAGTTGCACCAGTTGCGTGGCCGCGTCGGGCGCTCGCACCACCAGGCGTATGCGTACCTGCTGGTGCACGACGACGGCCTGACCAAGTGGCACAGCGCCGCCTTGAAGCCATTCAGCAGATGGAAGAACTCGGTGCGGGCTTCTACCTGGCGATGCACGACCTGGAAATCCGTGGTGCCGGCGAAGTGCTGGGCGACAAGCAATCGGGCGAGATTTCCGAGATCGGCTTCCAGCTCTACACCGACATGCTCAACCAGGCCGTGAAGTCGCTCAAGGCCGGCAAGGAGCCCGACCTGATGGCGCCACTCGCGGCCACGACCGAGATCAATCTCGGCACGCCGGCCCTGCTGCCGCAAGACTATTGCGGCGATGTGCAGGAACGCCTGTCGCTGTACAAGCGCCTGGCCAACTGCGAAAGCGAGCGGCGAGACGATCGACAACATCCAGGAGGAGCTGATCGACCGTTTCGGCAAGCTGCCGCCGCAGGCGCAATCGCTCATCGAAACGCACCGGCTGCGCATTGCCGCCGCGCCGCTGGGCATCCGCAAGATCGACACGGGCACGAACGCCGTCACGCTGCAGTTCATACCGAACCCGCCTGTCGATGCCATCAAGATTATCGATCTCGTCCAGAAGAACCGGCAGATCAAGCTGGCGGGGCAGGATCGCTTGCGTATCGAGAACATTCCGGCCGAGTTCGGCGCGCTGGCGCAGACCATTCGCCACGCCATGCGGCAATTGACGTGATCCGGTAGGATCGGCCGATCAGAACAAGGACACCATCATGAGCACCGCCCCCACACCGTTCTCCACCCTCGACTGGACGAACAAGCTCGTCAGCTTCGATACCACCAGCCGCGGCTCCAACCTGGCGCTGATCGAAACCGTGCGCGACTACCTGCGCGGCGTCGGTCTTGAATCGCACCTCTCGCACAACGACGATGGCAATAAGGCCAACCTGTTTGCCACGATCCCGGCAGCAGATGGCAGTGTGCAAGGCGGCATCGTTCTGTCGGGCCATACCGATGTGGTGCCGGTGGACGGCCAGAAATGGGACAGCAACCCGTTTGCGCCGGAAGTGCGCGACGGCAAGCTCTACGGGCGCGGCACGTGCGACATGAAGGGCTTCATCGCTTCGTCGCTGGCGCTGGTGCCGTCGCTGCTCCAGGCCAAGCTGCGCGAGCCCCTTCACTTTGCGCTGTCATACGACGAAGAAGTCGGCTGCGTGGGCGCCCCGCGCATGATCGAAGACCTGATCGCCCGCGGCATCAAGCCCGCCGGCTGCATCGTAGGCGAGCCCACCTCCATGCGCCCGATCGTCGCGCACAAGGGCATCAACGCCTACCGCTGCCGCGTGCACGGCCGCGCCGCGCATTCGTCGCTCACGCCGCAGGGTGTCAACGCCATCGAATACGCCGCGCGCATCATCTGTTTCGTGCGCGACCTGGCCGACGAATTCCGCGCCAAGGGCCCGTTCGACGACGCGTTTGACGTGCCCTTCACCACGGCATCGACGGGCCTCATCAACGGCGGTATCGCGCTGAACACGATCCCCGCGCTGTGCGAGCTGGTGTTTGAATTCCGCAACCTGCCGGGCGTGGATGCGCCGGCCATCCGCGCGCGCGTCGAGCATTACGTGCGCGAAACCATCGAGCCCGCCATGCAGCGCGAACACCCGGACGCCCGCATCGAAACTGCCGCTGCGCCCTCGCTGGACGCATCGGGCAAGCCGCCATCACGCAGCTTGTGCGCGTGCTGAAAACGACAACGTCGTAAGGTCGCCTACGGCACTGTTCCAGCGCGCCGGTGTGTGTGGGCCCGGGCAACATCGAACAGGCGCACAAGGCCAACGAATATGTCGAACTCGCCCAGCTCGACGCGTGCGACCGCTTCCTCGCCAAGGTGGCGCGCAGCCTGGGGCGCGCGCCTGACGCTTCACAGCAACGCCTCAGTGGGGCGCGTTCTGCGGGGCGTTCGCTACAATAGCGGGCTTCCTTCGGCGTCGAACTGCCCGCCCCCGCTCCTGTCACTCCATGCCCGTCATCCTGCAAAGCCCGTCGCCGCTGTCCTCTGGCGACATTGAATCCGTCCGCAGCCTGTTCGGCAGCGCCACCTACGAGCTGCGCGCCCCCAACGTTGCCGCCATCGAGTGGGTGCACGAACTGCCCAGCGAATTGCGCGTCCAGCTTGATGCCATCTGTGCCAACTTGAAGATGGACTACGCGTGGATTCCGGACGAATGGACGTTCGGCGATTTTCGCGTGCTGGCGATGGATATGGATTCGACGCTCATCACGATTGAGTGCATCGACGAGATTGCGGATTTCTGCGGGCTCAAGCCGCAAGTGGCCGCCATTACCGAAGCGTCGATGCGGGGCGAGATCAAGGATTTCAACGAGAGCCTCGCGCCGCGTCGAACTGCTCAAGGGCCTGGATGCGAGCGTGCTGGAGCGCGTCTATGCCGAGCGCCTGCAGCTCTCCCTGGGCGCAGAAAAGATGCTGAAGGCCGTGCAGGCACTGGGCATCCGCACGCTGCTGGTATCGGGCGGCTTCGAGTTCTTTACCTCGCGCCTGCAGGAGCGTCTGGGCCTTGACCGCACGCGCGCCAACACCCTGGAAATCGTGGACGGCAAGCTGACCGGCCGCGTGCTCGGCGAGATCGTCAACGCCGATGTGAAGGCGCAGACGCTCAAGGCGTTCTGCCAGGAACTGGGCGTGTCGCCGCATAACGCCATCGCCATGGGTGACGGCTCGAACGACCTGAAGATGATGGGCGTGGCGGGCCTGTCGGTCGCGTTCCGCGCCAAGCCCATCGTGCAGGCACAGGCCGACGTGGCGTTCAACGTTGTCGGCCTGGATGGATTGCTGAATCTATTCCCGCAGCAATAAGCTGCTGCGGAAATTCCCACCTGCGGCAAGGCGTTACGCCGCCCGCAGGTGCGTCTCCATCGCCTGCTTCAAATCCGCAATCAAATCACGCGGATCTTCCAGACCGATATACAGCCGCACAAAGCCGCCCGCGTTCTCCCAGTCGGCCGGCGGCCAAGCGGTCGCCGTGCGCATCGACGGGATGTTGTATGGCAATGCCAGGCTGTGCGCCCCGCCCCACGAAAAACCGATCGCGAAATAGCGCAGCCCTTCGATAAAGGCGTCGATCTGCGCCTGCGAATAGCGCTCGTGCAGCACGATCGAGAACAGCCCGCTCGCGCCGGTAAAGTCGCGCTTCCAGTTCTCGTAGCCTGGGCAACTGGGCAAGGCGGGGTGCAGCACGCGCACGACTTCGGGTCGATCGACCAGCCATTCGGCCACTTCGCGGGCATGCGCGTCGTGTGCAGCCAGACGCGTCGGCAGGCTCGGCAAGCCCCGCAGCACGAAATAGCAATCGTCTGCCGAAACGCCCCAGCCCATGCGCATTCGCGTGGCGAGCAGCTTGTGGTGCAGCGCTTCGTCGTTGGTGATGGCGGCACCCATCAGCACATCGCTGCCGCCTGATTGGTACTTGGTCAGCGCTTGCACGGAGATGTCGATGCCGTGCTCGAACGGCTGGTAGTACACGCCACCGCTCCAGGTGTTGTCGATGGCGGTGATGGCGCCGGCCTTGCGCGCCACCTCGGCGATGGCCGTGCAGTCGGGCACTTCCATCGTGACCGATCCAGGCGCTTCGAGCCACACGAGCTTCGTGTTGTGGCGCATGAGGTCGGCAATGCCGGCGCCGATCATCGGGTCGTAGTAGCGCACGGTGATGCCAAACTGGCGCGCCATCCACTCGCCGTGGTCACGGTTCGGACCGTAGGCGTTGTCCGGAATCAGCACGTCGTCGCCCGATTTGATCAGCGAGAAATACACCAGCGAAATCGCCGCCAGCCCGGAAGGCAGCAGCAGCGTATGGGAGCCGCCCTCGATCTGCGCCAGGGCCTGGCACAGCGTGTCGGAAGTGGGCGTGGCATGCAGCCCATAGCGCCAGTGCACCACGCTGCCGCTGCCGAAGGCGCGCATGTCGGCGAGATTCTTGAACACCACCGTCGATGCACGATGCGTGGCATGCGAAAACGCCGTGAAGCCCGGCGGGATCTGCAATTCCGGATGCACGGCTTGGGTCGCGGGAAACATCGGCGGGAGCTTGGTGTCGTCGTTCACGTGGTTTCCTGTTTGTGGCGGATGAGCGATTTCGGGCGGCTTACCAGTGCGCGCTTGATCGTGTCGGACTGCTGGCGGGCGGTGCGATCTGGCCCGGCCCGGCCGGAACCAGCGGCGTCATTGGCGTGGCCGGCGTCGCCGCATTGCTGTTGGCTGTGCCATCGTACGGCGGAATCACGACCACGGCGACGGGCCGCAGCACAAACGGCAGCGTATGGCCGTCGTGGGCGACGTCCGTCCACGTGCCGCGCACGACGCCGTGACCGTCGATGGCGCCCTCCCACGTGCCGGTGACGTGCGTACCGTCATCGGACTCTTCCATGAGAAAGCCGCCGTTTTCATATTCGCCGGTCACTAGACGCACGCCCGCCGCATTGCCCGGGACGTATTCGCCGTGGACGCTGTCGATCTCACCAGCCTTGCGGCCGAGACGCATGCGAATCGGCATGTCGCCGATCACGCCGGTATAGACGGGATATTTTGCGTAGTCGGGCTGAGGTTGCAGCACGTGCAACGGCGACGTCTGCGCCGAGAACGCGTTGTCGCCCTTCCTGGCCTGAGCGCGGCGCTTGTCGCCCTCGGCAACGGCGCGGTTCAGGCCCAGGTCGCCGGGCTGCACGTTCGTGCTTCCGGTCGACACGTCGTAGCCGTTGTTGGCAGCCGGTGTCTGCGCAGACACCGGCGCCACGCCTGCGGCCAGTACCAGCGCAAACAGCGCGCCGGTTGGCCGAATCAGACGTTCAATCGAGAAAATGCGTTCAGATGCGTTCGAACACCGCCGCAATGCCCTGTCCTCCACCAATACACATGGTCACCAGCGCGTAGCGACCGCCGATGCGCTGCAACTCGTGCAGCGCCTTGACCGTGATAAGCGCACCCGTTGCGCCGATCGGGTGGCCGAGCGAGATGCCCGAGCCGTTCGGG
Source organism: Ralstonia sp. 1B3 (assembly GCF_036631435.1). NCBI lineage: Bacteria > Pseudomonadati > Pseudomonadota > Betaproteobacteria > Burkholderiales > Burkholderiaceae > Ralstonia > Ralstonia sp. 1B3. Next base: position 9,275 of record NZ_JAPNUG010000014.1, read on the forward strand.
TTGACCTTGGCCGGGTCCAGGCCAAGTTCCTTCGTCACAGCGCAGGCCTGGGCGGCGAACGCCTCGTTGGCTTCGATCACATCCAGATCGTTGACCGACAGGCCTGCCCGGTCCAGCGCCTTGCGCGTGGCCGGCACCGGGCCGATGCCCATGATCTTCGGATCCACGCCCGCATGGCCGTACGACACCAGCCGGGCCAACGGCTTGAGGCCACGCTTTTCGGCCACCGCACGTTCCATCAGCACCAGCGCCGCGCCCGCATCGTTGAGGCCCGAAGCGTTGCCTGCCGTGACCGTACCGTTTTCTTTCGTGAAAACCGGCTTGAGCTTGGTCATGTCGTCAATGGTTGCATCGTGACGGACATGCTCGTCGGTATCGAACTGGATATCGCCCTTGCGCGACTTGATCGTCACGGGAACGATCTGGTCCTTGAAGTAGCCGGCCCGGATGGCACGCGACGCGCGCTGATGCGATTCCAGCGCGGTCTGGTCTTGCTGCTCGCGACTGATGCCGAATTCGCGGGCGACGTTTTCTGCGGTGACGCCCATGTGGATCGTGTGGAACGGGTCGTGCAGCGCGCCGAGCATCATGTCGACCATCTTGGCGTCGCCCATGCGCGAACCCCAGCGGGCTGCGGGTGCCAAGTACGGCGCACGGCTCATGCTCTCTGCGCCACCGGCAATGGCGACATCGGCATCGCCCAACAGGATTGTCTGCGCCGCGCTCACCACGGCCTGCAGGCCCGAGCCGCACAGGCGGTTGACGTTGAATGCAGGCGTTTCGGCCGACACCCCGCCGTTCACGGCGGCCACGCGCGAGAGATACATGTCGCGCGGCTCGGTGTTGATCACGTGGCCAAACACCACGTGGCCGACCTCCTCGCCCTTCACGCCTGCGCGGGCGAGCGCCTCACGCACAACGAGTGCGCCCAGTTCGCACGGCGCCACATCCTTCAGGCTGCCGCCAAACGTCCCGATTGCGGTACGAACGCCGCTGACCACCACCACTTCACGTGCCATTGCTGTCTCCTGAGCCATCGAAATTGGATGGCGGCCAGTATAAACGCACGACCGTTCGCAAAATTTAGGTACGACTACCTAAGTGGGTCAGACCTCGCCCCACAGGTCGTGGCCGTCCGCGCCGGTAATCTTGACCGACACGAAATCGCCCGCCTTGTAGCGCTTGTACGGCTTGGACGGCGGCGCGATATAGACCAGGCCGTCAATCTCCGGGGCATCCGCCGACGAACGGCCAATGCCACCGTCCTGATTCACCTCGTCCACCAGCACGCGCAGCGACTTGCCCACCTTGCGCTGCAGACGGCGCGCAGACACGCGCTCGGCGACTTCCATGAAGCGCGCGCGGCGCTCCTCGCGCACCTCGTCGGGCAATGCGCCCGGCAGGTCGTTGGCGGTGGCGCCTTCGACCGGCGAATACGCGAAGCAGCCCACGCGATCCAGTTCGGCCTCGGCAATGAAGTCGAGCAGCGTCTGAAACTCCTCTTCCGTTTCACCGGGGAAGCCTGCGATGAAGGTGCTGCGGATGGTCAGCTCCGGGCACACCTCGCGCCAGGCACGGATGCGATCCAGCGTCTTCTCGGCGTTGGCCGGGCGCTTCATGCGCTTGAGCACGTCGGGGTGGGCATGCTGCAGGGCACGTCCAGATACGGCAGGACCTTGCCCTCGGCCATCAGCGGCATCACCTCATCCACGCTCGGATACGGGTAGACGTAATGCAGGCGCACCCAGGCGCCGTACTGCGACGCCAGTTCACCCAGCGCGCCGACCAGCTCAGTCATGCGCGTCTTCAGCGGGCGGCCGTTCCAGAAGCCCATGCGGAATTTGACGTCGACGCCGTAGGCGCTGGTGTCCTGCGAGATGACGAGCAGCTCCTTGACGCCGGCCTTCAGCAGGTTTTCCGCTTCCAGCATCACTTCGGCCACCGGGCGCGAGACGAGATCGCCGCGCATCGACGGGATGATGCAGAAGCTGCAACGGTGGTTGCAGCCTTCCGAAATCTTCAGATACGCGTAGTGCTTGGGCGTGAGCTTGATGCCCTGCGGCGGTACCAGATCGATGAACGGGTCATGCGGCTTGGGCAGGTGCGTGTGCACCGCTTCCATCACTTCGCCCAGCGCATGGGGGCCCGTCACCGCCAGCACCTTCGGGTGCACGTTGGTGATGATGTCCTGGCCAGCGGCGTCCTTCTTGGCGCCCAGGCAGCCGGTGACGATCACCTTGCCGTTCTCGGCCAGCGCCTCGCCAATCGCATCCAGGCTTTCCTGCACAGCCTCGTCGATGAAGCCGCAGGTGTTGACAACCACCAGGTCCGCCCCGCCGTACGTGCCGGAAATCTCATACCCCTCCGCGCGCAGTTGGGTGATGATCTGCTCGGAATCGACCAAGGCCTTGGGACAACCGAGACTGACGAACCCCACCTTGGGGCTCTGGGTACTGACGTCGGACATGGGAACAACCTGATGTGGGAGAGGATTTGCGCTGCGCACGTGGGCTGTGCGGCGCGGTTGCGTATTTTAACCGTTCGCCGCGTTTGGGCGACCAAGCCGAAGCTGCATCTGCTCAATCACGCGCTCGATTTCCAGCGCGTCCTGCAGCCTGCGAATTGCATCGTGCAGTTCCGCAGCCTGGGGCCACGTCCGCTTCAGATAGCTCAGCCACAGCTTGACGCGGCCATGCTCGTGCTTGGCCGAGATGCGCGCATGCAGCTTCTTCAGGTAATCGGCGAGATAGCCGAGCACGATCGGCCATTCCGCCGCGGACGGCGCCTCGTCCATCTGCCCGCGGATGCGCTGGGCCAGGAACGGGTCGGACACGGCGCCACGGCCGATCATCACGTCACTACAGCCACTGACGGCCCGGCAGCGCTCCCAGTCGGCCACAGTCCAGACTTCGCCATTGGCGGTGACCGGAATGCTCACGGCATCGGCGATGCGCGCGATCCAGTCCCAGTGAGCGGGCGGACGGTAGCCGTGGTCACGCGTGCGGGCATGCACGACAAGCGATTCCGCACCGCCTTCCGCTAGCGCCGTCGCACAGTCAATCGCACGGGACGTATCCGAAACGCCGAGGCGCATCTTGGCCGTCACCGAAATATTGGCCGGCACCGCAGCCCGCACGGCATGCACGATGTCGTACAGCACTTCCGGCGTGGCGAGCAGCATGGCGCCGCCGCCGTGTCGGTTCACGACCTTGGCGGGGCAGCCGAAGTTGAGGTCGATGCCATGCGGCGTGAGCGTCGCCGCGTATGCCGCATTGCGGGCCAGCCATTCGGGATCGCTGCCGAGGAGCTGGATGGTCATCGGCGTGCCGCTGGCGGTATAGCCGCCGTTGCGGATCTCGGGCGTCTCACGTTCATACGTGCGCGCCGGAAGCAACGAGCCCGTCACGCGGACGAACTCCGAGACGCATCCGTCGTAGCCGCCAGCTTGCGTCAGCACGTCGCGCATGACGTAATCCGCGACCCCTTCCATCGGGGCGAGCAACAGGCGGCTCATGCGAAAACGGGAGACAGCCGGCATAGAAGCCAGGGGCGGACATCAAACATGGGAAACCGGGGCGGGAATCGTGAACGTCGGAGAGGCGTACACCTCACCTGAAGGACCGGCATTTTACCTTGCTGCCCTCTTGGACGCGCGCCCAACAAAAAGGCGAACCGCCCCGCGATCCGCCTTGTTTTGCCAGCCCGCCGACTTACTTCTTCTCGGGCGGCTGGTTGAACGGGAACGTCCCGAACATGTTCTTGGCCTGGCTCTGCATCTGCTCCTGCATCTGCACGAACAGGTTTTTGCTCTGCTCGATGTAGTTGCTCATCATGCCTTGCATCATCGGCCCCTGCATGTTCATGAACTGCGACCACATGTCGGGGTTGAAGGTGTTGCCGCTGTACAGATCCTTCGAGTTCTCGGCCAGCTTGCTCTGGATGTCGACAAACGCCTGGATATTTTTCTCCAGATACGTGCCCATCATGCCCTGCATCGCGTTGCCATAGAAACGGATGATCTGCGCGAGCATCGCACCCGAGAACATCGGTACGCCGCCGGTTTCCTCTTCCAGAATGATCTGCAGCAGGATGCTGCGGGTCAGGTCTTCACCGGATTTCGCATCGACGACGCGAAACTCTTCGGTTTCCATGACGAGCTGCTTGACGTCTGCCAGCGTGATGTAGGTGCTGGTCTGGGTGTCGTAGAGCCGGCGGTTGGGATATTTCTTGATCAGCCGTTCGGTGCCCTTCTTGCTGGTGGCCATCGTGCCTTTCCGTGTTGGCGATGCTGCTGCGGTGCAGCCGATGCAGTGCGAAATGACTGCACCGGGCGGTGCAGCAAAATACGCGGTTGCCCGGCTGTTCCGATCTGCGCGCGAATGGTGAATTCAAGCGTAGCGCAGATGCATCCGGTTATGATCGGACGCCCCGTGTCTCGGAGCGCCTCCGTGGTTGGATTCTATGCGGATCGCCCTGCAAAGAAAAGGCGACCTCCCCCGGTAAAAACCCGCAGCATTTTGATGCGGCTCAGGCACTCGGACAGTTGTACGCAGAGGACGCAAAACGCCTGCTGCAATGCAATCGAGCATCGCAGCATGCAGGCAAATCAAGGGGGAAAATGCGCGCCCATGCTGCAGCATAGCCGCAGCATGGGCGTGGGAGCGTCAGCCCATGTGAAGGCCGCCGTTGAGGGAGAAGTCCGCGCCGGTGGAGAAGCCGGATTCTTCAGATGCCAGCCATGCGCAGATCGAGGCGATCTCGGTCGGCTCGCCCAAGCGCTTGACCGGAATCGTGCTGACGATCTTGTCGAGCACATCCTGACGAATCGCTTTCACCATGTCGGTCGCGATATAGCCGGGCGACACCGTGTTGACCGTTACACCCTTGGTCGCGACTTCCTGCGCCAGCGCCATCGTGAAGCCGTGCAGGCCAGCCTTGGCGGTCGAATAGTTGGTCTGGCCAAACTGGCCCTTCTGGCCGTTCACCGACGAGATGTTGATGATTCGGCCCCAGCCGCGATCCGCCATGCCGTCGATGACCTGCTTGGTCACGTTGAACAGCGACGTCAGGTTGGTATCGATCACCGCATCCCAGTCGGCGCGGGTCATCTTGCGGAACACCACGTCGCGCGTGATACCGGCGTTGTTGATCAGGACATCGACCTCGCCCACTTCGGCCTTGACCTTGTCGAACGCGGCCTTGGTCGACTCCCAATCGCCGACGTTGCCTTCGGACGGCACGAAATCGAAACCAAGCGCCTTCTGTTGTTCAAGCCATTTCGCCTTGCGCGGCGAGTTCGGGCCGCAGCCTGCGACAACGGTGAAGCCGTCGCGCGCCAAGCGCTGGCAAATCGCCGTTCCGATACCGCCCATGCCACCGGTGACGTATGCGATGCGTTTGGTCATGTCCACTCCTAGTCCTTGTTGTTAGAACCGCCCGGCCTCTTGCCGGGCAGCAGATGCTCAGGTGTCTCCGATTGGCGTGTGCGGCATTCGTTCCGCCTCACGCCAATCTCACTGCAAAAACTTACGGACGCTCAACCGCCAGCGCCACGCCCATGCCGCCACCGATACACAGCGAGGCCAGGCCCTTCTTCGCGTCGCGCTTCTGCATCTCGTGCAGCAGCGTGACCAGGATGCGGCAGCCCGACGCGCCGATCGGGTGACCGATCGCAATCGCCCCGCCGTTGACGTTGATCTTCGACGTATCCCAGCCCATCTGCTGATGCACTGCCAGCGCCTGGGCGGCAAATGCCTCGTTGATCTCCATCAGGTCCAGGTCGCCCACCGACCAGCCGGCGCGCGACAGGCAGCGTTTGGACGCCGGTACCGGCCCCATGCCCATGACCTTCGGGTCCAGGCCAGCGCTGGCGTAAGCACGGATCGTGGCCAGCGGCGTCAGGCCCAGTTCCTTCGCCTTGGCGGCCGACATTACGACGACAGCGGCGGCGCCATCGTTCAGGCCCGAGGCGTTGGCCGCCGTCACGGTGCCAGCCTTGTCGAAAGCGGGCTTCAGGCCAGCCATCGATTCGAGCGTGGCGCCATGGCGAACGAACTCGTCCTGCGCGAAGGCAATCGGATCGCCCTTGCGTTGCGGAATCATGATCGGAACGATTTCATCGTTGAAGCGGCCCGACTTTTGCGCAGCTTCGGCCTTGTTCTGCGACGCGACCGCGAACTCGTCCTGCGCTTCGCGCGTGATGCCGTATTCCTTGGCGACGTTCTCCGCCGTGATGCCCATGTGGTACTGGTTGTAGACGTCCCACAGCCCATCCACAATCATCGAATCGATCAGCTTGGCATCGCCCATGCGGAAACCGTCGCGCGAACCGGGCAGGACGTGCGGCGCGGCAGACATGTTTTCCTGCCCGCCAGCCACGACGATCTCAGCGTCGCCCGCGATGATGGCGTTGGCGGCCAGCATCACGGCCTTCAGGCCGGAGCCGCACACCTTGTTGATGGTCAGGCCCGGCACCATGTTCGGCAGCCCTGCCTTGATGACGGCCTGGCGCGCCGGGTTCTGACCCGAGCCTGCCGTCAGCACTTGGCCCATGATGACTTCGCTCACCTGGTCCGGCGCCACCTTGGCGCGCGCCAGCGCTTCGCGGATAACAGCCGCGCCAAGCTCAGGCGCAGCGATCTTCGCCAGCGAGCCACCAAACTTGCCCACGGCGGTGCGTACCGCCGATACGATCACAACATCGGTCATTTGCTTACCTTCCACTGTCGAAAGAGAGGGTCGTTGGACACCGCCAGCGGCCGAAGCCGCGGCGGCAACGGGGTTCATGCGCGCGATCTTACGCTTTCTGTTTGACGTAGCGGCCAGGGGCCGGCTCGATGACCGGGTAGTCCGCGTTGCCGTAGCTCTTGGGTGCAGCCTTCTGCGCGCCGGCGTGTGATGCAAGCCAACTTGACCAATCCGGCCACCAGCTTCCGGGATGCTCCTTCGCACCCTCGAACCACGCATCGGCGGAGTCAGGCAGCTTGGCATTGATCCAGTGCGAACGCTTGTTGGCGGCAGGCGGGTTGATCACGCCTGCGATATGGCCGGAGGCGCCCAACACGAAACGCCGCTTGCCCTTGAGCAGCGGCACAGAACCATAGGCCGACTTCCACGGGACGATGTGGTCTTCACGCGAACCGTAGATGTAGACCGGCGCATCAATCTTGCCGAGATCCACTGGCGTACCGTTCACCTTCAGCTTGCCCGGCGTCTTGAGGTCGTTCTGCAGATACGTATGACGGAGGTACCAGCAGTACCACGGGCCCGGCAGGTTGGTGGAATCGCCATTCCAGTACAGCAGGTCGAACGGCGCAGGCGTCTTGCCTTTCAGATAGTTCTCGACAACGTAGTTCCAGACGAGATCGTTCGGGCGCAGGAACGAAAACGTGTTTGCCAGTTCCACGCCACGCAGCAGGCCCGGGCCGGTCGGCGCATTCGGGCCGATCGTCTGCTCTCGCATTTCCACCTGGGCTTGATCGACGAAGACGTCGAGAATGCCGGTGTCCGTAAAGTCGAGCAGCGTGGTCAGCAGCGTCAGGCTTGCCGCCGGATGCTGTCCGCGTTCCGCCAGCACGGCCAGGGCGGTCGACAGGATTGTTCCGCCCACGCAAAAGCCCAGCACGTTGATCTGATCCTGCGCGGAGATTTCGCGCGCGACACGAATGGCCTCGATGGCGCCGCCTTCGATGTAGTCGTCCCACGTGCGGGACGCCATGCTCGCGTCCGGATTACGCCACGACACGAGGAACACAGTATTGCCCTGCTCCACGGCATAGCGCACCAGCGAATTGGCCGGCTGCAGATCAAGGATGTAGTACTTGTTGATGCAAGGCGGCACCAGCAACAGCGGGCGCGCATGCACCTTGGCCGTCAGCGGCTTGTATTGGATGAGCTGGAAGTAGTCGTTCTCGAAGACGACGGCGCCTTCGCTGTTGGCGACGTTGCGCCCGATCTCGAACGCTGTTTCGTCCGTCTGCGAGATCTTGCCGCGCTCCATGTCCTGCAGCATGTTGAGGATGCCGGTGCGCAGGGATTCGCCACGCGATTCAATCAGTTGCTTCTGCGCTTCCGGATTGGTCGCAAGAAAGTTGGACGGCGACATGGCAGCCGTCCATTGCGACACGGCAAAGCGCACGCGCTCTCGGGTCTTGGCGTCTGCCTGCACTGCGTCGGCCATTTCCATCAACGTGCGGGCGTTGAGCACGTAGAACGCGGCGGCATAGCCATAGAGCGGGCTCTTGCGCCACGCGTCGTTCGAGAAGCGGCGATCAGATGGCGCTACGGCCTCGGCGCTTTCGCCCGTGCTCATGTGGCGCCAGATCTGAAGCCACTCCTCGAGATATTTCTGCTGGATCTCGGCCAGCCGCTCGTGCGGGATCAGCGCGAAAGGCGCCGCGCCTTCACCCGTCGCTGCGCCGTTGAACTGCCCAAGACCTGGCGCCGCGGCACCAGGTTGTGCGAAGGCGCCCGCAAAGGCTTGCCATTGCTTGAACTGCTCCGCCCACTGCGTTGGGTCCGACAAGCCCTGCAAGGGAGCTTGAGTGTGGGCGCTAGATGCCTTGGATGATGTCGATTGACGCGATGCCATAGTGCCCTCGATCCGACGATATGCGCCGCTCCGGTTGGAACGGCGGCGCAACTCGTAGTATTGCGGGGCATTGTTGCCTTGCCGTTTCAAGACTGTCAATCGGCGTTAGTTAATGATCGGCCGGAAACGCCCAGCCAGCGCGGGTTTTGCCGCGTTCACCGAAAACGGCTCCGACCAAATGGTTAAGCACAGAACCGGGGCTATGGTCCAATTTGCGCAATTTCGTGCGAGACTGCCGCATTGCGCCAATGCCGGGCACCGCTTTTCCCATGTATATCGTCGCCATCGCCTGGCTCTACGTCGTGCTGATGATGTCCTTGACTGAGCAATCTTGGATTGCCGGCATCGGCACATTTGTCTTTTACGGCGTGGCGCCGCTATCGCTCTTCCTGTGGATTGTCGGCACGCCAGCACGCAGGCGACGCCGGAAAGCCAAGGAAGCCGCGCAGGACAAGGCGGACACCACTCCCACGCTGAGCAGCGACGCTGGCGACGGCGCCGCCTGAAGGCTCACTCCGCGCGCCAGATCAGCGTGGCCATGCGCCCCGTGGTGCGCTCCCGGCGGTACGAATAGAAGCGCTCGGCGTCCGTCATCGTGCACAGGCCACCGCCGTACACGTCGGTACAACCGGCGCGCGCCAGCCGCAGTCGAGCCAGCGCGTACAAATCGGCGAAGAACTTCCCCGTGGAGGTGCCTTCCACGAACGCCGCCTCGGTGGCGGGCAATTCGTCGGGCTGCGCGGCGTCGATAAATGCCTGACGCACTTCCGCACCCACTTCAAAACACGATGGCCCGATGGCTGGCCCGAGCCACGCCAGCCACGTCGGATCGGCTTCCTGGCCGCTGGCGCGCAACCGCTGCATCATGGCTTCCAGCGTGCGTTCGATCACGCCGCCGCATAGACCACGCCAACCCGCATGCGCCGCACCCACGGTGACGCCTCGGGCGTCGCTCAGCAAGACAGGCAGGCAATCGGCCGTCATGACCACGCAGACCCGATCCCGCCACGACGCCACCGCAGCATCGGCAACTACAGGCGCCGACGTACCAACAAGTTGATCAAGATCAGCTACACCAGTGCCGTGCACCTGCTCCATCCACGTCGGCTCAGCCGGTAGCGCCGCACGGAGAATGCGGCGATTCTGATCGACGGCGTCGGGCGCGTCACCCACGTGCTGACCGAGGTTCAGGCCGCCGGGCAAGCCGCCAGCCAATCCGTAAGGCCCGACACTGACGCCACCCAGGCGCGTCGTGGCAAGCGCCTTGACATGCGGATGCGCGGGCCAGTCGGGAACGATCCAATCAGTTGATGTCGGCATCAGGATCCATGTCGAGGGCTTCCAGCAGATCGGCGAAGTCGTCGGGCACGCCGGCTTCCCAATGCACGGATTTGCCCGTGGCGGGATGCACCAACCCGAGGCGCACAGCGTGCAGCGCCTGCCGCGCAAAAGGCACCGGCAGCGGCGCCTTGATCGTCTGCGGCTGGCCACGCCGGAAGTTGCGCGTATAGACCGGATCGCCCAGCAACGGATGGCCCTCCGATTCAAAGTGCACACGGATCTGGTGTGTCCGGCCGGTCTCAAGCTGGCAGCGCACCAGCGACACCTGGGTGCGCCCGAGGTCGACCACGTCCAGCGTCTTGAAATGCGTCCGCGCCGGCTTGCCGCTCGCCGTTTCGATGATGGCCATGCGCGTGCGGTCGCGCGGGTCCCGCCCGATCGGAGCATCGATCGTGGCTTCTTCTGGCGTTTCGCCCCACACCAGCGCGAGATAAGTCCGCTTGACGGTACGTGCCTGCAATTGGCGCACGAGGTCGGTCTGCGCAGGCAGCGTGCGGGCGACCACCATCAGGCCGGAAGTGTCTTTATCGAGGCGGTGGACGATGCCGGCCCGCGGCAACTCCACGGCGTCGGGATAGCGGTGCAGCAGGCCATTGAGCACGGTGCCGCTCCAGTTGCCCGCGGCGGGATGCACCACCAGCCCGGCAGGCTTGTTGATGACGAGCAGCGTGTCGTCTTCGTACACCACATCCAGGTCAATCGGCTCGGCGACGAAGGCGTTTTCGTCGGCCGCGCGTTGCGGGACGACTTCGATGCGGTCACCGCCGGAGATGGCCGCTCGCGGGCGCACCACCTCACCACGCAGACGCACCGCGCCGGCATCAATCCATTGCTGGAGGCGGCTGCGCGAATAGTCGGGCAGCAGCTTGGCAAGCGCCTTGTCGAGGCGCTCGCCGTGCATGGCTTCGGGAATCTCTACGATGATCGGCTCGGCACCTGGAGCGGCCCCGGCGGCAGGCAAATCGAGCGCCTCATCGTCGAGGGTGTCTTCCGTCTCCTGCGCAGTGAGGGAAACGTCAGCCAGTGCGTCGTCTGACACAGGGCTTGGGCTATAATGCTTGATGCGATTTTTCATTCAGAAAAGGTGCCCATGTCGGTCACGAGCGTAAAGCAGGCGCGTATTGTTAGTCGAGTCGGCAATCGAATCCGCGCGCAAATCGGAGCAGTGTTGGTGGCAGGCGTTGCATGCCTTGCTATCTCGGCCTGCGGCATCCTGCCGGAACAGCAAGACGAAACGGCTGGCTGGTCAGCCAACAAATTATATTCGGAAGCGAAGGACTCGCTCGACGGCGGCGACTACGCCAAGGCGGTCAAGTACTACGAAAAGCTCGAAAGCCGCTATCCGTTCGGCCAGTACGCTCAACAAGCCCAGATCGAAACCGCCTACGCCAACTACAAGGATGGCGAGACGGCTGCCGCGCTGGCCGCGGTGGATCGCTTCATCCAGTTGCACCCGAATCACCCCAGCGTCGATTACGCCTACTACCTCAAGGGCCTGATCAACTTCAACGACAACCTGGGCTGGCTCGGCCGCTTCTCGAACCAGGATTTGAGCGAGCGCGACCCGAAAGCCGCACGCGCCGCCTACGACGCGTTCAAGACGCTGATCACGCGGTTCCCGAACAGCAAGTACACGCCGGACGCCACCCAGCGCATGCAGTACATCGTCAACGCGATGGCCGAGCATGAAGTGGGCGCCGCGCGCTACTACTATCGCCGCGGCGCCTACCTGGCTGCCGTCAACCGCGCGCAGGACGCCATCAAGGATTACGATCGCGCCCCGGCAGTGGAAGAAGCGCTGTACATCATGATGAAGTCGTATGAAGCGCTGGGCATGAAAGACATGCGCGACGACACCGAACGCATCATCAAGCAGAACTATCCGAAGAGCGATTTCCTCGCCTACGGCCAGCGCAAGAAAGACAAGCCCTGGTACCAATGGTGGTAAGCAAGGCTTGAACAGCACAGCAAAAAGCCCGGTCGATTGGCCGGGCTTTTTGTTTGTGCACGCAGATCAGTCTTCAGACCCGCCGGCAGCCGCCTCTTCCGAATCTGGCCGCAGCGAACGCAGAAAATCGGCAGCCGTCTCGGCCTCGCGCGTACGCTTGAACGGCGGCAGGCTCTGCCAGATCTGCCGGCCGTAGTTCTTCTCAACGAGCCGCGGGTCGCAGATCATCAGCACACCGCGATCGGTCTCGGAGCGAATCAACCGCCCTGCGCCCTGCTTGAGCGTGATGACTGCATGCGGCAGTTGGTGCACGGCAAACGGGCTCAGCCCCTTCTTTTCAAGCGCCTCCATGCGGGCGCTCAGCACCGGATCATCGGGCGGGGCAAACGGCAATTTGTCGATGACGACCAGCGAGAGCGCCTCGCCGCGTACGTCCACGCCCTCCCAGAAACTCTGGCTGCCGATCAGCACGGCGTTGCCCAGCGCCCGGAAGCGATCCAGCAATTCCGTACGGCTGGCCTGGCCCTGCACGAGCAACGGGAAATCCCAGCCGCGTTGGGCGAATTCATCCGACAACCGCTCGGCGGCGCGATTCACGGCGCGCAGCGTCGTGCACAGCAGGAACGTCTTGCCGCCCGCCGCTTCAATCAGCGGCAAGGTGGCGCCGAGCACCGCATCGGTAAAGCGCGGATCGCTCGGCTGGGGCAAATCACGCGGCACATACAGCAAGCCTTGCGATGCGTAGTCGAACGGGCTGTCGAGCGTCATGGACCGATCACGGTCCAGGCCCAACTGCGCAGCGTAGTGCGTGAAGTTGCCGCGCACCGAAAGCGTCGCGGACGTGAAGACCCACGCGCGCGGCTGGCCGGCACGCTGACGCGAAAAGATCGGCGCGATCGACAACGGCGTCAGGTGCAACTGCACGGAATTGGCGAATACCTCGACCCAGCGCACACGCTCGTCAACGGGAACCGCACTCTCGCTGTCCGCGCCCGCGTCATCCCCTTCCTTCTTTGGCGCCTTGGGCGGTTTGGGATCGGCCCACGCTTCCAGTTTCTCGCACAGCGCCACCGCACGGCGATGGCACTGCTCGATGGTCTCGGCGCGTTCGGCCTGGGCTTCCAGCGCGCCGGTAAAGTCGGAAAACGCCTGCTCAAGCTTGGGCAGCACCTCGTAGAACGGCGTGGCAAGGGCCGCATCGTTGTCGATCTGCTTGATCGACAGGCGGGACCCGTCCTGGCGGAAAACGAGGCGCAAATCACGCGCGGCACGCTCCAGCGGCGCGGCAATCGCCACCCAGTCCACCGCATCGCGTGCGTGCGAAAGGCCTTCTGCCACGCTGTCGCGCGCGAGTTCCAGAATCTGGTTCGTAGAGATGGTCTCGCCAAAGAACAACGTGGCGGTTTCTGGCAGCTGGTGCGCTTCGTCGAAGATGATCGTGTTGGCGGCGGGCAGCAACTCCGCCATGCCGGTGTCCTTCAACATCACGTCCGCGAAGAACAAGTGATGATTGACCACCACCACGTCGGCCTGCTGCGCCTCCTTGCGGGCGCGCATGACGAAGCAGTCCTTGTAATACGCGCAGTCCGAACCCAGGCAGTTATCGCGCGTGGACGTCACCAGATTCCACACCGGCGCGTTCTCGGGGACGCTGGCAAGTTCCGCCTTGTCGCCCGTTTTCGTCGTCTTCAGAAACAGGTTGATCTGGCGCAGCCATGCGGCGTCTTGCCGCGAAGAGAGACGCCCGTTCTGCGACGTGCGTTCGACGTGGTAATGGCAGACGTAATTGGCGCGCCCTTGAGCAACGCCACCGACACCGGCGCATTCAGCGCCTTGCGCACCGTGGGGATGTCGCGCAGGAAAAGCTGATCCTGCAGGTTCTTCGTCCCGGTGGAGACGATCACCTTGCCGCCCCACAGCATCGCGGGAACAAGGTAGGCGTACGTTTTGCCCGTGCCCGTACCGGCTTCGACGATGATCGAATCGGCGGCTTCGATGGCGTTGGCGACGGCCTGCGCCATTGTCAGCTGCGCACTGCGGGGCCGGTAACCATCGATACCTTTGGCCAGCGTGCCGTCGTCGGCGAACAGCGTCGCCAGTTCGGCATGATGGGCATCGGCAGGTACCGAAGCGGCGGGAGCCGAAGCGTCGCCGGCATCGGCGTCGGAGTCAGCCGACGGCTCGGCCAGCGGGGAAAGCGAAGTCAACGCGGAATCCGTGGGGTCAAATGACGGAGGCCGCACGTGATTGCGGCCTCTCAGGATGAAAATCGAACCAACTTTGGGTAGGCGCTAGGCCGGCACGTCCGGCTCAAGCTGCAACTGTAGCAGGGTGATGGTGTCCTTGAGTTTCAGGCGGCGCTTCTTGAGACGGCGCAACTGCAACTCGTCATGATTGGCGGTAGTCGCCAGCCGGTCGATCAGGAAATCGAGATCGCGGTGCTCGATCTGCAATTCAATGATGCGACGCGAGATCGTGTTCAGATCGCTGTCCATCGCTTTCCTCCCGGAAACCCGGCCTTGGCTGAAGTTTAGAACCCCAGCGGACTGGTGTTGTTCTGGTTTTGCTCGTTGCGGCGCTTGGTTTGTTCGCGGCGCTCTTCCAGTTCTTTCTGACGCTTGACGGCGTCTTGCTGCTTTTCCTGGAACTGCTTGGCGCTTTCCGCACGCTTTGCGGCGTTGGCGGCGCCCTGCTCCTGCGCGGCTTTCAGCTTGGCATCGTAATCGGCCTGCTTTTTGGCGGCCGCCTGCGCGTTGGCAGCGCGCTGCGGCGCTTCGGCCTGGCGCTGCGCCTCGTTCAGGCGCTGCTGCTCCTGCTTGCTCGCGAAATCGTTGCGATTCTTCTGCTCGGCGGCTTCGCGCTGGGGCCGTTCGGCGTTGTACTGAGCCTCGCGGATGGCGCGCTCCTGGTCGCGACGGGCAGCGCGATCGGCACGCTCGGCTTCGTCCAGCGCAAGCTCGCGCTCGCGGATGGTGTGCAGTTCCGTGCGACGCACATCCTTCGCCTTGTCGATGCAGCGCGTGACGAGGAATTTGTCGTAGCAAGCGCGTTCGGCCTCGGCGTACCGGTATTCAGCCCACGCTTTGGCGCTGTTGATGCGATCGTGCTCAGAGCCGAAATCGGGCGGGGTGGCGGGCACAGCGGCAGCCGGCGCAGCGGCAGGCTGGGACTGGCTCCATGCGGGCGTGGCAAGCAGCGTGACACTGAGCACGGACGCCGGCAGAACCAGACGAGAAGCGCGGCGCGCGGCAGCGCGGCGACGGGCAGAAAACAGGAGCGTAGGCATAACGCGCATTTTATCACCGCGCCTGTGCGGCAAACGCCGCGCGGCCACGGATTTCAGCTCAGGAACAGGGTTCGCGTTGTGGCAAAATGCGCGGCTTTCCATCGCACTCTCTGGAAGCAATGACTGATTCCGTGTTGCAGAAGATCGTCTCCCGCATCGCCGTTGAACTGGCGGTCCGGCCGCAGCAGGTTGCCGCCGCCGTCCAACTGCTGGACGAAGGCGCCACCGTGCCGTTCATCGCGCGGTACCGCAAGGAAGTGACGGACAACCTGGACGACACGCAACTGCGCAACCTGGAAGAGCGCCTGCTGTACCTGCGCGAACTGGAAGACCGCCGCGCGGCCATCCTCGCCTCCATTGAAGAGCAAGGCAAGCTGACGGACGCCCTGCGCACCGCCATCGAGGCGGCCGAGACCAAGCAGGTGCTGGAAGACCTCTACCTGCCCTACAAGCCCAAGCGCCGCACGCGCGCCCAGATTGCCCGCGAATGCGGCCTGGAGCCGCTGGCCCAGGCGCTGCTGGCCGACCCCACGCTGGATCCGCAAACCGAAGCTGCCAAGTTCGTCAACGGCAACCCGACCGCCGACGGCGGCGTGCCGGACGTGAAGGCCGCGCTGGATGGCGCGCGCGACATCCTCTCTGAACAGTTTGGCGAGACGGCGGAGCTGCTTGGCAAGGTGCGCGACCACCTGTGGAATCAAGGCCAGGTTTCGTCGACCGTGGTGGAAGGCAAGGAAACCGCCGAAGAAGAGAAATTCCGCGATTACTACGCGTATAGCGAGCCGATCCGCAACGTGCCGTCGCACCGCGCGCTGGCGCTGTTCCGCGGCCGCAACGCGGGCGTGCTGTTCGTGAAGCTCGGCTTGGGCGAAGAACAGGACGCGATGAACCCGCACCCGTGCGAAATCATGATCGCGCGCCACGTCGGCATCGAAAACAAGGGCCGGGCGGCTGACAAGTGGCTGTCGGACGTGTGCCGCTGGTGCTGGCGCGTGAAGGTGCAGCCGCATATCGAGACCGAGTTGCTCACGCAACTGCGCGAGTCCGCGGAAGCCGAGGCCATCAAGATCTTCGGCCGCAATCTGCACGACCTGCTGCTGGCCGCGCCGGCTGGCCCGAAGGCCGTGATGGGCATCGACCCCGGCATCCGCACCGGTTGCAAGGTGGCCGTGGTCGACCACACCGGCAAGCTGCTGGAAACGGCCACCATTTATCCGCACGAGCCGCGTCGCGACTGGAACGGCTCGCTGGCCACGCTCGCCCGGCTGGCGAAGCAGCACGGCGTGGCACTGGTTTCCATCGGCAACGGCACAGCAAGCCGCGAGACTGACAAGTTGGTGCAGGACCTGATGCGCAACGCGCCGGAGCTGAAGCTGACCAAGATCGTGGTGAGCGAGGCCGGCGCGTCGGTGTATTCGGCGTCGGAGCTGGCGGCCAAGGAATTCCCCGAGCTCGATGTGTCGCTGCGTGGCGCGGTGTCGATCGCGCGACGCCTGCAAGACCCGCTGGCCGAACTCGTGAAGATCGATCCGAAGTCGATCGGCGTTGGCCAGTATCAGCATGACGTGAACCAGCGCGAGCTGGCCCGCGCACTGGACGCCATCGTCGAAGATTGCGTCAACGCGGTCGGCGTGGACGTGAACACGGCCTCTGCCCTCTGCTGGCGCGTGTCGGGGCTGAACTCGATCCTCGCCAAGAACATCGTCGAGTACCGCGATGCCAACGGCGCGTTCCCCAACCGCGACGCGCTCAAGAAAGTGCCGCGCCTGGGCGACAAGACGTTCGAGCAGGCCGCCGGCTTCCTGCGCATCAATGACGGCGACAATCCGCTCGACCGGTCCTCGGTGCACCCCGAAGCGTATCCGGTCGTCAAGCGCATCCTGGACAGCATCAAGAAAGGCATCGGCGACGTGCTCGGCAACCGCGAGGCGCTGCGCGGCCTGACCGCCCGTGACTTCACCGACGAGAAATTCGGCCTGCCCACCGTGGTCGACATCCTCTCCGAGCTGGAAAAGCCCGGCCGCGACCCCCGCCCCGAGTTCAAGACGGCGACGTTCCAGGACGGCGTGGAAGACATCAAGGACCTGCAGCCCGGCATGGTGCTCGAAGGCGTGGTGACGAATGTGGCGGCGTTTGGCGCCTTCATCGACATCGGCGTGCATCAGGATGGCCTGGTGCACGTGTCGGCGCTGTCGACCAAGTTCGTGCGCGACCCGCATGAGGTGGTCAAGCCTGGCCAGATCGTCAAGGTCAAGGTGATGGAGGTGGACGTGAAGCGCAACCGCATCGGCCTGACGATGCGCCTGTCGGATGAGCCCGGTCAGGCGGCTGCACGCACCGGCGGCGGCGATCGTCCGAGCAGTGGAGGCGGTCGCCACGGCGGCCAGCAACGCCGCGCGCCCGAACCGTCCGGCGCCATGGCAGAAGCGTTCGCCAAGCTCAACGCTAACGCGCATTCTGTTGAATGGAACCCGCCCGGTTTTCGGACTCGGCGGGTTTTTTCATGGCCGCGTGTGCCCGTTACAAGTCCTTACGCGCATGGATCTTTCCTAACACTCATGCGTCGTCGGCCCGTCTTTTCGGCCCGTTAAGGAGACACAGGCACGCCGCCTGGCATCCACGAGGAGAAGCCCTATGAAGACGAGCCACACCCTGATTGCCGCCCTGCTTGCTGTTGCCGGTACCGCCGCTTTCGCGCAGACCACGCCCGTCCAGCAAGTTCAGCAAGACAATCAGCAGATTCGCCAGGACAACCGTGACATCCGCCACGACAACCGCGATATTCGCCATGATCGCGCGGACATCGGCGCCGACAAGGCCGCATTGAACGCCGACCGTGCCGCCCGCAACGCCGATCAACGCCGCGAAAACCGTGACCTGGCCAATGGCAACGTCGGGGGCGCCGAATACTGGAACAAGAAGCGCGCCGAAGAGCAGCATGAAGTCAACGCCGAGCGCCGCGACTTGCACCACGATCGCAAAGACCTGCGGCACGACGTGAAGGACCGTAACCACGACGTCCACGCCCGCAACGACGAAGTCCGCGAGCGCAATCACGCCGCTGCGAAGATGTAAGTGCAGCGCCGCCGCAACAAACAAAACGGCCCGTGCGTCTCTCTCGCACGGGCCGTTTTGCAATGCAGCGGTAGGTTGATCAGATCTCGACCTTGGTGCCCAGCTCCACCACGCGATTCGCGGGGATGTGGAAGAAATCCGACGGCTTGGCGCCGTTCTGATGCATCCATGCAAACAGACGCTCACGCCACATCGACATACCCGGCAGCTTGGACGGCACCACCGATTCGCGCGCGATGAAGAACGACGTATCCATCAGCTCGCACCGCGTGCCGATCTGCGGCTGCCCCAGTTCCAGTACGCGGTACACATCCGGCGTTTCCTTGAAACCGTATTCCGCCTTGACGATGTAGATGCCGCTGCCGAGATCGCGCACGGTTACGCGTTGCTTGTCGTCCACGTACGGAATATCGCGCGTAACGAAGCTGATGAAGATCACGCGCTCGTGCAGTACGCGGTTGTGCTTCAGGTTATGCAGCAACGACACCGGCACGAATTCGGTATTGCCTGTGAGGAATACAGCCGTGCCCTCGACACGATGCGGCGGATGCGCCAGCAACCCCGCCAGGAACGGCTCGAGCGGGATGCCATCTTCCAGGCTGCGCGCACGCAGAAGCTTCTTGCCCTTGTACCAGGTCATCAGCAGGAAGAACACGCCGGCGCCCAGCGTCAACGGGAACCAGCCGCCATCGCGGATCTTCAACAGGTTCGCCGAGAAGAACGCCATGTCGACCACCAGGAAACACAGGCTCACGAGCGTCACGAGCGCCGGGTGCCAACGCCAGACCGAGCGCATCACCACCGCGGCCAGCACCGTGGTAATGACCATCGTCGTTGTCACGGCAATGCCGTAGGCGGCCGCCAGATTGTCGGACTTCTTGAACGCCAGTACCACGCCAACCACCAGGATCAACAGCATCCAGTTGACCATCGGCACGTAGATCTGGCCGATCTCGGCCTCCGACGTGTAGCGAATGCGCATGCGCGGCACAAAGCCAAGCTGAATCGCCTGGCTCGTCAGCGAGAACGCGCCCGAAATCACGGCCTGCGAGGCAATGACAGTGGCTGCCGCAGCGAGCACCACCATTGGCAGTTGCAGCGCTTCCGGCACCGAACGGTAGAACGGGTTTTCGATGGTGCTGGGGTCGGTCAGCAGCATCGCGCCTTGGCCGAAGTAGTTGAGCAGCAAGCTCGGCGCCACGATAAAGAACCACGCCCAGCGGATCGGGCGTGCGCCGAAGTGGCCCATGTCAGCGTACAGCGCTTCCGCGCCGGTCAGCACCAGGAACACCGAACCGAGCACGATGAACGCCTGCAGCGCATGGTCGTGCAGGAATGAAACGGCGTACATCGGGTTGACGGCCACCAGAATCTGCGGCGCCTTCACCAGATTCATCATGCCCAGCGCTGCCAGCGCGGCAAACCACAGCAGCATCACCGGACCGAACAGCTTGCCCACCACCGACGTGCCGCTGCGTTGGATCAGGAACAGCACCGCCAGAATCACGATCGTGATCGGCAATACAAAGGGGGACAATGCCGGCGCGGCGATTTCAAGACCTTCCATGGCCGACAGGACCGAGATGGCCGGCGTGATGACCGCGTCGCCGTAGAACATGCAGGCGCCGAAGACGCCCAGCATCATCAGGAGCGACATGCGCCTCGAATTGGTATTGGCCGTGCGCAGCGACAGCGCCATCAGCGCGAGGATGCCGCCCTCGCCGTTGTTGTCGGCGCGCATGACGAACAGCACATACTTGAGCGATACCACGATCACCATCGCCCAGAAGAGCATGGAGATGATGCCGAGCACCGCGCCGCTGGAGAACGGAATGCCGTGGTCTGGGCTGAAGCATTCCTTGAGCGAATACAGCGGACTGGTGCCGATGTCTCCGAACACCACCCCGACGGCGCCGACCACCATGGCGCGCAGGTTCACGTTGGTCTGGGGCGACCCGGTTGCTGTAAGAGCTTGACTCATGAACTTGAAAATCGGCCGAAATACTGGCCGCTCAAAAATCGTGCATTGCACAATGAGGGCGGATTGTACTCCCGCCCTCCGTCACGCCAACCCCTCAAACGGGCATTCGTTGCCGCAGTGCATCATGATGCTCAGCGCCCGAGACAAAGCGGCCTGGAACGTCCCAAGAACGTTGCCCAAGCACATAAACAACCCGACGGAGCACATTGTGCAGCGCCAGTCCCGCGCCTTCAGCAGACAACATGCGGTGCATGCTGTGCCGCACATAGCCATAAGTAGGACTGCGGCCGACAGAACTTTGTAGGAAAATGCCTGACAAACCTTCATTGCAAACTTTGTTGAACGACTGGCGACCAGCCGCTCGACGCTTAC
>NZ_JAPNUG010000015.1:0-77372 GCF_036631435.1 Ralstonia sp. 1B3
GCGTCATATCGGCTGGGTGGAGCACGCCAACGGCGGCACGCTGTTCCTCGATGAAATCGGCGACCTGCCGCTGGAGAGCCAAGTCAGCCTGCTGCGCTTCCTGCAGCAAGGCACGATCACGCGTCTTGGCGGACACCAGGCGATTCCGCTGGACATCCGCATCATTTCGGCAACGCACGTGGACCTGGAAGCGGCCCAACACCACGGCGGATTCCGTACCGACCTGTTTCATCGACTGTGCGTGCTGACCTTGTCGGTGCCGCCGCCCGCGAGCGGGGCAGCGACATCGTGCTGCTGGCCGAACACATCCTGGCTCAGCACGCGAGCGAAGCCTGCACCGCATCCGCGGGTTCACGCCCTGCGCGCTCCACGCGATGATGCATTACCCCTGGCCGGGCAATGTGCGCGAGCTCATCAACCGCGTGCGTCGCGCGCTGGTGATGACCGACAACCGCAAGATCTCGGCCGCCGACCTGCATCTCGAAGGCTATGCCTCCGTGTCGGGCCAGACGCTGGAGGAAGCACGCGAAGGCGCCGAATCGGATGCCATCCGCACGGCCATCGCGCGCAACGGCTTCCATATGGGCATGACCGCGCGCGAACTGGCAGTGTCGCGCGTCACGCTGTATCGGTTGATGCAGAAGCACGGCATTCGGGCAGAGCATCCGCTGCATCCGGCCTAGGCTTGATCGCATCGCTTTCATTCCGATCGTCGGGGCGTAGCGCTGATGCTGCGCCCCGGATGCGCTTTGAAGCAGGAGAAGCGGCGAGACCGAATTGGCCGCGCGAGCTCCTCATCCGGTCCACCCAATAGTTGGTTCAACGGACTGAATCCGGCAGCCGGCACCAGACGAAACGGAGGCCACCAGCGCAGCAAACGCGGTCAGGTTGGCTTGCATCGGGATGCCCATGCGAAGCGATGACTAGAAGAAAAGAGTGCCCGCCGGGGGACGGAGCACGAAACCGTTGAAGGTACGATGCCACCCCGTCCGTTGCACGTTGCGAACGCCGCACATTTTGGTGCGTTCGCGAGCATCAACAACGACGCCCGCCGCCGAGAGACTGACGCGGCGCCTGTAATCCGGCGCGGTAGCTGCACATGCCTCGATACACCCCACTTCCGGGGGGATTGCGCAAGCCCCGTCGCCGTTGGATTGTTAAGCCACGCATGCGACGTACTCAGTTCGCCGTCCGTGAGCGCGGACACGACAGAACCGGTGGATGGATCGAATGCGCGGGTGGGAATAGGACCGAATGCGAGTCGCGCCGGCAACGTATCGGCGAGAACGCTTCGAAGGGCGACCAGCAGCGTGATGACACGCCGCATAACGAGATCGCCGTCTACTGCGAGCGCCGGCTTCATGACGACCATGGCCGCGCGATTTGCGACCACTCCGGTCTTCTCGACCATCCACCCGAACGGCAAACGTCGAGCACAGCGCTGCGCGATTGTCGGCATGGCTCGCTCCTCCCGAAGGGTATAGAGCGACATCCATGCCATGACGGCTAACGCCTTGTTTTAACGGGATATTTTTCACACGGAGAACCACCCAACCCGGCATGGCATGCGTTTTTTGTGTCGCGACTGAAACAGCGGTCGCCATAAAAACCGCAGTAGTCGGGTGCAGGCTCTCCGGTGGCCGAATTGCGCGCCCTGGCAAACGCTGGGCTACAGTACCCAGGACGCAGCAACGAGGGTCCCGAGGCATGGCCGTGGCGCCTGTCATTTTTGACTTCCGCCACTAAAATGATTCGGAACGGGGTCTGCTCCGGCCTGTATCTCGCCTGGGCGACAAGGATGTTCGCAAGATCGGTAACAGGTCGAGAACAACGATGAACACTGTTTTGATCGAAGCCCATCCGTTGGTGCGTACAGGCATTGCGCACCTGCTACGGACGCTCAAGGGCGTCACTGGCGTCACTGTCGTCGAACCGGACGAAGGATGTTCGACGCCATCGAAACCAATGCCGACGCTGGTCTTCTTGTGATCGGCCTGCCGCTGCCACATCTCGACGAGTTGTCGGCCATCGGCGAGATCATGCACCGCCCGCACGCGCGCCACGTGGTCGTGCTGGCTGAATCCGAATCGCCCGACATTATCCCGCTCATGCAGATGGGCTTGTCGGGGTACACGCTCAAGCATTCGCCGGGCGAAGTCATCGCGGCTTCGCTTGAGCTGGTGCTCGTGGGCGGTCAATACATTCCAGCCAGCGCGCTGCTGCCGGAATCGCGTCTGGACGGCGCGCCCAACCCCGCGCTGGCAGGCGACCCGCAGACCGATCCGAAGCTGCTCGGGATTACGCCGCGGCAGTACGAGATTCTGGTGCTGCTCGCGCGGGCATCCGGTCAAGACCATCAGCCGCATGCTGAATATCTCCGAAGCAACAGCAAAGGCGCATATCAGCACGCTGTATCGGCGCCTGAAGGTCCGCAGCCGTACCGAGGCGGTGTACGTCGCCAATCAGCGCGGCGCGCGCCTGCTCTCGGTCGCCTGACTCCATCCAAAGCGAGAGCGCACGTCGCAAAGTCGCACGCGACGGCCGATATACTGGCCGCATGCTTTCGTCCGTTTTCCGCTGGTTCTCAGGCCGCGCACGTGCGCGGCGCCTGGCGCGTTACGCCATCTCCGACGCGCTGTGGTCACGCGCGCTCGACGGGCTGCCCTTTCTGCTCGATTGGCCTGACGCGGACCTCGCACGCCTGCGTGAAACGGCCACGCTCTTCATCGCCGAAAAGGAATTCACCACCGCGCACGATTTGCCGCTCACCGACGAGATGGTGGTCAGCATCGCCGTGCAGGCAAGTGTGCCGATCCTGGAGCTTGGCATCTCGTGGTACGGCGGATGGCACGGCGTGGTGATCTACCCCGGCGAGTTCATCATCCGCAAGGAAGTCATGGACGAAAACGGCGTTGTGCACAACGTGCGTGAAGAAGCCGCCGGCGAAGCATGGGAGCACGGCCCGGTCATCCTGTCGTGGCAGGACATCGAACTCGGAGGCGCACTGGCCGAGCCCGGCGCGCAGCCGTACAACGTGGTCATGCATGAGTTCGCGCACAAGCTGGACATGCTCAACGGCGAGTCGGACGGCATCCCGGCGTTTTCATCGCGCCTGCATGGCAGCGTCGACCGCGAGCAATGGGCCGATGACCTCTACGCCGAGTACGACGCCTTTGCCCATCGTTGCGAGCAGATTCCGGAGCATCGGTGGGGCGACGATCCGATCCTGTCGTTGCTCGACCCCTATGGCGCACAGCATCCGGCTGAGTTCTTGCGGTGGCGTCGGAGGTGTTCTTCGTCGAACCGGTGGCCATGCGCGAGACGCTGCCGTCGTTGTACGCGCTCTTGCAGGCTTTCTACCTGCAGGATCCGGCACGGCGCGTGCTGGAACCTGAACAACGCCAGGAGGGCTTCCTGCCATGACGATTCGCCAAGCGCTTCGCACCACGCTGCTCGGTTGTTGTCTCGCTGCCGGCACTGCGTTGGCGCAACCGACAGCGCCCGTGATCCTCAGCGTTACCGCACAGTTCGATGGGCAATCCGAGACCAAACGCGTCACGCTTGCAACGGACGCGTCCACCATGGGGCAGCACGTCGCCTTGCTCGAACGTACGCATACCTACGACGTGGGGGCTCGATGCCGCGCAAGGAATGGGAGACACGCTTCGCCGCCGGCCTGCCCGACGACACGATCCCACAGGGCTGCGACACCACCACCTGCCAATTCATACGTCACCGCTGGGCCAAGACCGGCGTCGACGTCACCCTGCGACCAATGGTCGTGTCGGGCGAGTTCCAGACGCTGTCCATCGGCGTAACGCTGCATCGGTTCCAGCCTTCGCCCGACGCTGAGGCCCCTGCCCGAGTCGATACCTGGACGCGCAACCTGGACACCTCGTTGCGCATCGGAGACACCAAAACGATGGATCTGGACGGCCACGGCGTGCTGACGATCGAGCGCTTGGCCGCGCCTTAATGAAAATAAGACTTATTAGTCTCTTTTCGATGCACCGGCACGACGGATTTTGCGGCAAGCGCGTTGCTCAAGCCTTTATTTCTCTGGCATAATTCTCGTTTCTCCACCCGGCAAGTGATTCGAGGGCTGGTCGCACGGTGGCTCCTACCCTGTGAGCACCTGAAGCGCGCCGCGAATTGGCTACCTCTACCCCAGGGCCCATCATGAAAGAAGGCATTCACCCGAATTACCGCGAAGTCGTGTTCCAGGACATGTCCAGCGACTTCAAGTTCATCACCCGCTCGACTATCCAGACCAAGGAAATGATCACGCTGGACGGCAAGGAATACCCGCTGGCCAAGATCGAAGTCTCGTCCGAATCGCACCCGTTCTACACGGGCCAGCAAAGGTTCTGGACACGGCCGGCCGCGTCGAAAAGTTCCGCAACAAGTTCGGCAGCAAGATCGGCAAGGCTGCCAAGTAATACCGGCGCCGGAGACGGCTCAGCGCATGATCCGCTCAGTGCAGACCGTCTTAGTGGTCAGAAAAAGGCAGCTCCGGCTGCCTTTTTTGTTTCTCGGCACATGGTAGGCCGTTGATTCGGCCCCTCTTTACGATCCGCACGTCGCTGTGCAACCCCGGCTGGGCTCGCCTGGTCTGACACTCGATGAACACCACCCGCGTCTCGCGCATCCGCCTGACTGCCGCCGCCACCCGCGAGTTGCCGCGTTGGCTGCTGCTCGCCATCTGCGTCATCTACGGCCTGTCGGGGCTGTTCTCGCGCGACCCGTGGAAAAACGAAGACGCCGCCGGCTTCGGCGCGATGTGGACGCTGGCCACCGGCAACGCGCAGGACTGGCTGATGCCGAACATCGTCGGCCGCCCGGTCGTGCAATCGGGGCCGCTGGTGTTCTGGATCGGCGGGGCGTTCATTCGCCTCTTCGGACAATGGCTGGGCCCGGCGGACGCCTCGCGCCTGGCGACCGCCCTCTTCTTTTTCGTCACGTGCGCGTGCATCTGGTATGGCGCCTATCTGCTGGGGCGCCGTGCCGAGGTCCAGCCGTTTGAATTCGTCTTCGGTGGCCAGCCCAACACGCGCGACTACGGCCGTACGCTTGCGGATGGTGCGCTGCTGATCTTCCTCGCCTGCGTAGGCCTGGCGCAGCGCGGTCACGAGACGACCCCGCTCGTTGGGGCGCTGTGCTTCGTGGCGGTCGCGGTATATGGCTTGATCCGTGCGCTCGACAAGCCGGTGCACGGCAGCCTGATCTACGGCATCGGCATCGGTTGCCTGTCGCTGGCGGGCGGCCCAATCCTGCCATTGGCAATCACGGTGGCCGTATTGATCGCCGCACACGCCACGCGCGTGGTGCCGCTGCGCCCGCTGCTGACAGTGGCGCTGCCCGTGTCGCTCGTTATCGGCTGCTCATGGCCGGCGATGGCGCACTTGCTCGCAAATAATCCGACTGACGCTGTGACGTACGTTCGAGAATGGGCGCGCTTCGATCGCCATCAGTATGCTGGCCCCACGACCCATTCGCTTGGCTTTGTCGCACGCAACCTGCCGCTGTTCGCATGGCCGGTCTGGCCGCTGGCTGCATGGGCATGGAAGAGCTGGGGCGGCATGCGCACCGCTCCGCATATCACGCTGCCGCTGGCTGTCTTCCTGCCGCAATTTGTGTTGCTGCTCATGCAGCCTCACCCGGGCGACGACGGTTTCCTCTTGCTGATTCCGCCGATGGCCGTGATGGCGACGTTCGCGCTGCCAACGCTCAAGCGCGGTGCCATCAGCGCAATCGACTGGTTTGCGCTGCTGGCCTTCACCATCCTGGGCGGCACGCTCTGGCTGCTGTGGATCGCCAAGATGACGGGTTTCCCGCCTCAGCTTGCGCGCAACGTGTACCGCATCGTGCCCGGCTATCGACCCGAGTTCAGCTGGACCGCACTGGTATGCGCGCTGCTCGTGACTGCCGCGTGGGTGCTGATCGTCGTCTGGCGTACATCGCGCGCGCCCAAGGCCATCTGGCGTGCCGTGGTGATCTCGGCCGCCGGCACCACACTGATGTGGGTGCTGATGATGACGCTGTGGCTGCCCACCATCAACTACGCCAAGACCTACCGCGATGTCGCGCAGTCAGCTGCGCTTGCGCTGCCGCGCACCTACACGTGCAGCCGATCCGCATGGGCGATGCGCAGCTTGCGTCGTTCGCGTACTTCGGCCACATCCGCTTTGGCAATGCAGAAGACAACTGCGACATCCTGCTGCGCCACGACCCATACGACTACGGCGCACCAACGAGCGTCTCCAACTTCGAGTGGCGCCTGATCTGGGAAGGCCGCCGCCCTGCCGACCGCGATGAGCACTTCCGTATGTACCGCCTGACCGAGGCCGCGGCGGCCACGCATCCGCCGCCGAACCCGGCAACCACACGCCGACGTAAACTGCGCCAGTAACGCTTCCGCAGCACCTCCATGTTTGTCGCCGACGTCCGCCGCATTACCGCACTGGCTTGGCCGGTACTGATCGGCCAGTTGGCAGTCATCGCCTTTGGCGTCCTCGATACGGCGATGGCCGGCCGCGCCTCTGCGGCAGACCTCGCTGCCATCGGGCTCGGCGGATCGATCTACGTGACGATCTACATCAGCCTGATGGGCGTGCTGCAAGCGCTCTCGCCCATCGCCGGACAACTGTACGGCGCGCAACGGCACAGCGAGATCGGCGAGGAAGTCCGCCAGGCCGTTTGGCTGGGACTCGTGCTCGCGGCGATCGGCATGCTGATCCTGTGGTTCCCTGCCCCACTCCTGCAACTGGCGGACGCCACGCCGGAACTCACCGAGAAAGCCACCGCCTACCTGCGGTATGAAGCGCTCGCGTTGCCCGCAGCGCTCGGCTTCCGGATCTACTCCGCGTTGAACAACGCGCTGTCGCGCCCTGTGATGGTGACGGTGCTGCAGCTTGCCGGCCTCGTCCTCAAATTTCCGCTGAACGCGCTGTTCCTGTATGGCGGCATGGGCATCCCAGCGATGGGCGGCCCGGGATGCGCACTCGCCTCGATGATCATCAGTTGGCTCTGGTTTGTCGCAGCGGCTGCCATCCTGATGCGTAACCCAGCGTACAAGCCGTTTGCGATTTTCACGCAGTACTCGCCGCCCAATCGGGCGCGGCTGTGGGCGCTGGTACGCCTGGGGGTGCCGATGGGCTTCACCTACTTGATCGAGATCACGTCGTTCACGTTGATGGCGATCTTCATCGCACGCCTTGGCACGGTGGTCCTAGCAGGGCATCAGATTGCCGCCAACCTTGGCGCGGTGGCCTACATGGTGCCGCTGTCCCTGTCCATCGCGACGTCGACACTGGCGGCGCAATCGATCGGCGCACGCGATCGCGTGGCGGCCCGGCGTATCTCGTTGAACGGCATCAGGTTGGCGGTGATGTGTGCGGTTGCCGTTGGCGCGGCGGTGTTGTTCCTGCGGCGGAGTTGGTGAGCCTCTACACACGATGCCGCTGTCCTGGCGATTGCGGTGCCGCTGCTGCCTTTCATTGCCTTCTACCAGATGTTCGACGCGCTACAGGTCATGACGGCGTTTATCCTGCGCGCATACAAGATCGCGCTCATCCCAACCGTTATCTACGCGCTCTCACTGTGGGGCGGCCTGGGCGGCGGCTATGTGCTCGGATTTGGACTGCTGGGGGACGTTGCGACGGCACTGCGTGGCGCAGCGGGCTTTTGGGCGGCCAATGCGCTCAGTTTGATGGTGGCCGGTGCATTGCTGCTCAGCTATTTCAATCGCGTCAGCCGCACCGCCGATTAAAGCAAGCCATTCGCGGCCGCTTTAAAACGACATCAATCCGGATCGACTGGAATTGAATAGAAAGCGCAAAAGAAAAAACCCGCTGCAAGCAGCGGGTTTTGATTTGGCGGAGCGGACGGGACTCGAACCCGCGACCCCCGGCGTGACAGGCCGGTATTCTAACCGACTGAACTACCGCTCGTGTCGGTTGCAAAATCAGCTAGAGACTGATTTTGCTAATGAGCTTCTGGTTAAGCTCTTGTTTTGGCGTCCCCTAGGGATTCGAACCCCTGTACTCACCGTGAAAGGGTGATGTCCTAGGCTCTAGACGAAGGGGACAGAAACTGTTTTGCAACGCTTTCTGTCTTACGCTGCGAAGTCCGCTACTATAACGAACTTTTTTGCGTTTTGGAAGCCTCTTTTCAAAATTTATTTTTGAATCGAATCTTCCGGCATTTTGGTGGAGCTAAGCGGGATCGAACCGCTGACCTCTTGCATGCCATGCAAGCGCTCTCCCAGCTGAGCTATAGCCCCAAGGTACTGCCTTTTACTGCTTGCTTCTTACTGCATTTCGCTTCGTGTTGCAGCGAAAACAAGAGTATAGGGGAAGTGTTTAGCGCTTGGCAATACCCTTTCGCAAAAATTTTTGAGCCGCATTGATCACGCCGCCAAGCGACGCAGAACGACGTCGCGACCGAACAGTTCCAGCACGGCATCAATCGACGGCGTTTGCAGTTGGCCCGCCACCAGCAGGCGCACCGGCATTGCCAGCTTCGGCATCTTCCAGCCCTGTGCGGCCAACACTTCCTTGAAGGCGGCGCCAATGGCCTCGCGTTTCCACTCGGGCAATGCGCCCAGCTTCTCGGCCAGCGCGGCAATGCCAGGGCGTACGTCGTCGGTGAGGTGTTGCGCAGCCAGTTCCGGCTCGACCGTGATATCCGTGCGATAGAACAGCAGCGCCGTCTGGGCGACTTCACGGAGCGTGTTGGCGCGATCCTTCACGAGCGCAATCACGTCGGCCAGCACAGGGCCGCCATCGACCTTACCACCCAACTCTTCAATGAACGGCTTCACCAGATCGGCCAGGCGCGCGTTATCGGCCTGCTTGATGTAGTGGTTGTTCAGCCAGGCAAGCTTTTCAGGGTTGTACTGCGCCGGCGACTTGCCCAGGTGCTCGAGGTCGAACCACTCGATGAACTGCTCGCGCGAGAAGATCTCGGCATCACCGTGGGCCCAGCCCAGGCGGGCAAGGTAGTTGACGATGGCTTCGGGCAGATAGCCCGCATCACGGTAGCCGGTGACGGCCATGGCGCCGTGGCGCTTGCTCATCTTCTCGCCCTGCTCGTTGAGCACGGTCGGCAAGTGAGCATAGACCGGCGGTGTACCGCCAAGCGCGCGCAGGATGTTGATCTGGCGGGGGTGTTGTTGACGTGGTCGTCTCCGCGGATCACGTGGGTGATCTGCATATCCATGTCGTCAACGACCACGCAGAAGTTGTACGTGGGCGTACCGTCGGGGCGCGCGATCACCAGGTCGTCGAGTTCGTCGTTGGAGATTTCGATGCGGCCCTTCACTGCGTCGTCCCACACGACGCTCCCACCGATCGGGTTCTTGAAGCGGATCACAGGTTGCACGCCGGCCGGCGGCGTCGGCAGAACCTTGCCGGGCATGGGGCGCCAGGTGCCGTCGTAACGGGGCTTCTCGCCGCGCTCGCGTTGCGCCTCGCGCAGGGCATCCAGCTCTTCGGTGCTCATGTAGCACGGGTAAGCCAGATCCTGCTGAACCATCTGCGCGACCACGGCGCGGTAACGGTCCATGCGCTGCATCTGGTAGAAGGGGCCTTCGTCGATATCCATGTCCAGCCAGGCCATCGCTTCCAGGATCACGTCGACGGCTTCCTGGCTGGAGCGCTCCACATCGGTGTCTTCAATGCGCAGGATGAAATCGCCCTTCATCTTGCGTGCGAAGGCCCACGGATAAAGTGCCGAGCGGATGTTGCCCAGGTGGATGAAACCAGTGGGGCTTGGAGCGAAACGAGTGCGGACGCGCTGTGTCATAGGAATGGCTGAACGAATAAGGCCGCGCGATCGAATCCTGAGCGCGGATTCTGGGCGGCCTCTATCAAAACCGAAATTATAGCAACCGAGCTGCGCCAGTCTGACCGATCCGTCGCCGAACTTTGGCACAATGGCGGCCGGCCGCAGCGCGCTCGAGTACGACCGAACATCACTGCGCGACATACCCAACCGCCCTAACCTCCTCATGCAACGCCGCCTCCTCCTGGGCGCCGCCGGCGCCTCGATGCTCTCCGCCTGCACCGTGACGGGCTTTTCGTCCGGCAAAACTGAAACGCCCGTCACGCCCGCCACGGCTGTACTTCCGCCCACGGCCCAGCCAGCCACGCAGCCCGTCCGGATCGGATTGGCATTGGGCGGCGGTGCCGCGCGCGGTTTTGCGCACATCGGCGTCATCAAGATGCTGGAAGCCCAGGGCATTCAGATCGACTTCATCACCGGGACGAGCGCGGGCAGCGTGGTGGCGGCGATCTACGCATCCGGCATGTCGGGGTTGGAAATGAACCGCATGGCGCTCAAGATGGACGAGGCCATGATCGCCGACTGGGCACTGCCGTTCGGCACGCGCTTCGGCGGCTGGCTCAAGGGCGAGGCGCTGGAGAAATACATCAACCGGCTGGTCAAGCAAAGAGCATCGAGCAGATGCGCATTCCGCTCGGCATCGTCGCGACGGACCTGGCAAGCGGCAAGCCGATCCTGTTCCGGCGCGGCAATACCGGTCAGGCGGTGCGTGCGTCCTGCAGTATCCCGGGCGTGTTCCAGCCGGTAACGATCAGCGGTCGCCAATATGTGGACGGCGGCTTGGTGGCGCCCGTGCCCGTTACCTACGTCAAGCAGATGGGCGCGACGTTCGTGATTGCAGTGAACATCTCAGCGGACCCGTCCAACCAGGCGGTGTCAGGACAGGCGAGCATGCTGCTTCAGACGACGGCCATCATGGGCCAGAGCATCAGCAAGACGGAGCTGGCCCAGGCCGATGTGGTGATCACGCCGTCGCTGCCGTTTGTGAAGGGCAGCGACTTTACCGCCCGCAACGAGGCGATTCTCGCAGGCGAGCAAGCCGCGCAGGCCGCCATGCCACTGCTGCGGGAGAAGCTGCATTTGACGCAGACCATCGTGGGCACCCTGCTGCCGCCGCACTGACACTCCGGTCAGCGGATAACAAAAAAGACCGCCGCAGCGGTCTTTTTATTGCGTGATAGCGGGCCCGAGCGAATCAACCGCCGTACATTGCCAGCGGCTTGCCGGCGGCGTTCGGATCGACTCGCTTGAGTTGCTCGACAAAGTTGTCGGCGCCATCCTTGATTGCGGCGCCCGAGTTGCCTTCGATGCGGCGGGCACCGTTGTAGCGCGTCACCCAGTACGAGGCAGTCATGTCATCCACGCGGATCTTGCTGCCGGTGGACGGTGCGTGCACAAACTTGTTGTCGCCGATGTAGATGCCGACGTGCGAGAACGTGTGGCGCATGGTGTTGAAGAACACCAAGTCGCCGGGACGTAGTTCAGCCGTGTCCACACTGGTGCCCACACGGCTCATTTCCACGGCGCGACGCGGCAGCAGGAAACCGAACGTGTCGTTGAAAACGTAGCGGACGAAGCCGCTGCAGTCGAGGCCCGATTCCGGCGTGTTGCCACCGAAACGGTAGCGCAGACCGATCATGCCCAGGGCGTTCATGACGACGTCGCCGGTCTTGCTCATCACGTTGGAGATGAGGCCCGGCTTGGCTTCGGGCTTGACGTCGGCGCGGACTTCCGTGTCCTTGAAGACCGTATCAGCATGCACTGCATTCGACACGATCACGCCGCAACCGATCACAACCCCTACCGCTAGGCGCGCCATGGAATGAAGTACGAAATGCTGCATTGGCTCTCCCTCGGAAACTCGTAATGATGCGGCCAACATACGCAGCCGCAAATGAGAACAGTCCGAATCTTGTTAAAACAATCTCGCAGGATGATAAAAGTGACACTTTGACTTGTCAAAGGTCGTTACAAATTCATCGGAATCCACATGCAAATCAGGCACTTAGACATGACTTTGGATGCGCATTCTTACAAAAACAGCGCATCAAAACTGCACTGATTCGGGGCAAACGCGGTGCGTTTTACGGGTTATCCCGGGCAGGGATGAGTGAGGCAGCCGCCATCAGCTTGCAGGTGTAGGGGTGAGAAGGCGACGCCAACACCGCTTCGGTATCCCCCTCTTCCACCACCTTCCCATCCTTCATCACCACCACGCGATGTGACATCGCGCGGATGACGGCAAGGTCGTGGCTGATGAATAGATACGACAGGTTGTACTTTTTCTGAAGGGCTGACAGCAGCGAAAGCACCTGCTGCTGGATTGACACATCGAGTGCCGAAGTGGGCTCATCCAGCACCAGCAGCTGCGGCTTGAGAATCAGCACACGCGCGATGGCGACGCGCTGGCGCTGTCCACCGGAGAATTCATGCGGGTAGCGGCCGAGCGCTGTGCGGTCAAGGCCAACTTCGCGCAGCGCCTCGATCACGCGGTGACGGCGCTCGGCGGCGTTGACGTGCGGTTGGTGCAGCGCCAGCCCTTCTCCGACGATTTCCTCAATCGTCATGCGCGGCGACAGCGAGCCGTATGGATCTTGAAACACCACCTGCATGCGCGCACGCACTGCCCGGCGCTCGTCGCGCGAAATACGCAGCAGCGAATTGCCCAGGAAACGCAGGTCGCCGCTCTTTGCCGTTTGCAGCCCCAGCAGCGTCTGCGCTAGCGTGGTTTTGCCTGACCCCGATTCGCCGACGATGCCAAGCGTCTCGCCTTCGCGCAGCTGCAGCGACACAGCATCGACCGCGGTGAACGGGTCAGTCCGGAACCAGCCGGCAAACCCGGGACGATGGCGTTCGTAGGTGACCGTCAGCTTGTCGGCTTCAAGCAGCACGGGGCAAGCGGCACCAGCGGCAGCACGTCCCGCTGCGGACGGCTCTCGAGCAGCCGGATCGTGTACGGATGCTGGGGCGCGGCAAACACGTCGGCCGTGTTGCCGGTTTCGACCAAGACGCCGCGCTCCATCACGCCGACGCGCTCGGCAAACGCGCGCACCATGTTCAGGTCGTGCGTGATGAGCATGATGGCCATGCCGAATTCGGCCTGCAGTTCGCGCAGCAATTGCAGGATCTGCATGCGCACCGTCACATCGAGCGCGGTGGTCGGCTCGTCGGCCAGCAACAGCTTCGGCGAGCACGCCAGCGCCATGGCGATCATTGCGCGCTGGCGCTGGCCACCCGAAAGCTGATGGGGAAGGCGTCAAACCGGCGCGGCGCCTCGGCAATGCCGGTGCGTTCCAGCAGCGCAATCGCACGTGCCTTGGCGGCGCGCTTGTCCAGGCCCTCGTGCAATTCCAGCGTTTCGACGATCTGGTTGCCGATCGTGTACAGCGGGTTGAGCGCAGTCATCGGCTCCTGGAACACCATGGCGACGTCGGCGCCGCGCAGGCCGCGCATCTCGCGCTCGCTGGCGGCCAGGAGGTCGCGGCCTTCGAGCAGGATGCGGCCGCTGTATTGCGCGTCGGCCAGCAATCGCATGATCGATAGCGCGGTCACGGACTTGCCCGAGCCGGATTCGCCCACCAACGCGAAGCGCTCGCCGGCGTGCAAGTCGAGCGAGACATGCTTGACGGCTTCCGTCACCTCGCCGTGTTCAGATTCGAAATGCACGCACAGGTCATCCAAGCGCAACAGCGGACCGTCGTACTTCGGCGTGGAGGAACGCAGATCGACGCGGGTCATTTCACCCCCGCCGGTTTCTGGCGCGTACGCAGTTGGGCGAATGACAGGCGCGTGTCGAAGGCATCGCGCAGCGCGTCGCCCATGAAGGTCAGCAGGACGAGTGTCAGCACGAGCACCACGAAGGTCGACAGCGAGATCCACCAGGCATCCAGGTTGGCCTTGCCTTGCGCAAGCAGCTCGCCCAGGCTCGGGGTGGATGGCGGTACGCCGAGGCCAAGAAAATCCAGGCTCGTGAGCGCAAGAATGGCCGCGCTCATGCGAAACGGCAGGAAGGTGATCACGGGCGTCAGGCTGTTGGGCATGATGTGGCGCCACATGATCTGCCAACTGGACAGACCCATCGCCCGCGCGGCCTTCACATAGTCGAGCGAGCGGTTGCGGTAGAACTCGGCGCGCACGTAATCCGACAGACTCATCCAGCCGAACAACGACAACAGGATGATGAGCAGCCCAAGACTGGGCGTGAAGATCGATGCGAAGATGATCAGCAGATACAGCTCCGGCATCGAGCTCCAGATTTCAATCAGCCGCTGCGACACCATGTCGAAGCGCCCACCGAAGAAGCCCATCAGCGCGCCCGTTAGCGTGCCGACCAGCACGCCGAGCACCGTCAGCGCCAGGCCGAACAGCACCGACACACGGAAGCCATACAGCAGCCGCGCAAACACATCGCGGCCACGATCGTCTGTGCCGAGCCAGTTTTCCGCAGAAGGCGGCGCCGGATTGGGCTCTTTCGAAAAGTAGTTCAGCGTCTCGTACGAATACGGATTGGGCGGGTAAATCGCAAAGCTGCCCGGCTCCTTGAACTTGTCTCGAATGAACGGATCGAGGTAATCCGTCGGTGTCGGGAAATCCCCGCCGAAGGTCGTTTCGGGTACGACTTCACGATCGGGAAATACCAGTTGCCGTGATACTTGACCACCAGCGGTCGGTCATTGGAGATGCACTCGGCGCCCAGGCTGAGTACGAACAGCACCACGAAGATGAGCAGGCTCCAATAGCCCAGCCGATGCTGCTTGAAGCGGCGCCACGCACGCTTGAGCGGCGATGGCGAGTGGCGCACCGGATGTGGCGCGGCCGTGTTGGATGCATGCGTGGATGTGCGCGAATACTGAGTCATGGTCGCCGGCCCGCCTATCGCCCAACCGAGCCGAAATGGATCCGCGGATCGACCAGCACGTAGCACACGTCGGAAATCAATCGCGCAGCGAGGCCAATCAGCGTGAACAAGTACAGCGTGCCGAGCACGACGGGATAATCACGTCGCATCACGGCCTCATACGACAGCAGGCCCATGCCGTCGAGCGAGAACAGTTGCTCGATCAGCAGCGACCCCGTGAAGAACGCGCCAATGAAGGCCGAAGGAAACCCCGTCACCAGCGGCAGCAGCGCGTTGCGGAAGATGTGCTTCCACAGCACGCGCCGCTCCGACAAGCCCTTGCTACGCGCAGTCAGCACATACTGCTTGCGGATCTCCTCCAGGAACGCATTCTTCGTCAGCATGGTGATGACGGCAAAGCTGCCCACCACCGATGCCATGACGGGGAGCGTGATGTGCCAGAGGTAATCCGTGATCTTGCCGAGCAGGCTGAGCTGATCCCAGTTGTCGGATGTGATGCCGCGGATCGGGAACCACTGGAAGAACGTGCCGCCGCCAAACAGCACCAGCAGCAGCACCCCCAACACAAACCCCGGGATGGCATAGCCGACCAGCACGATGATGCTGGTCACCAGATCGAACCGGCTGCCTGCGCGCACGGCCTTCGCAATGCCGAGCGGCACCGCTATGAGATACGTGAGAAAGAACGTCCACAACCCGATCGAAATCGATACCGGTAGTTTCGACTTGATGAGATCCCACACGCTGCGGTGCTGGAAGTAGCTCTCACCCAGATCGAAGCGCGCAAAACGGCCGAGCATCAAGAAGTAACGTTCGACGGGGCTTTTGTCGAAGCCATACAAGGCGCGGATTTCCTTGATCTTCTCGGCGTCGACGCCCCGACGGCCGCGATAGTCGAAGGCACCGCCACCGCTGGCCTCGCCGCCCGCGCCCCGCCCCTTCATCTCCATCATCATCTGTTCGACCGGGCCACCGGGTACGAACTGGATCACGACAAACGTGAGCGTGATCACGCCGATCAGCGTCGGGATCAGGAGCAGCAACCGTTTGATCAGGTACGCGAACATGGTGTCACCGATGCGGTCATTTGGCAGCCGATTGGGCGGATTCCGGCGTCCGCCACCAGGCCGTCAGAACCCAGGCCTCGGCCGAGTAGTAATACGGCAAGCGATCCGGGTACATCAGGTTCTTGTTGTAAGCTACGCGGTGCGAGGCCGAATACCAGTGCGGAATCACATAGCAACCCTGCATCAGCACGCGGTCGAGGGCGCGCGAAGCGGTGACCAGCTCGTCGCGATTGTCGGCACGCAGCACATCGTCGATCAGCGCGTCGACGGCGGCCGATTTCAGGCCGATCACGTTGTCCGAGCCGGCCTCGTCAGCCGCAGCGGAGCCGAAGCGGTCCTTCAGTTCATTGCCCGGGCTTTGCGAATCGGGAAAGCGCAGCGAGATCATGTCGAAATCGAACTCTTCCAACCGCTTCTGGTAGAGCGCGAAATCGGTCATGCGCTGGTTGACCTGGATGCCGAGCTTCTCAAGGTTGCGTGCATACGCCGCCATGACGCGGCTCATGGCGCCGCCATCGTCGAGCATCTCGAAGACGAACGGCTCACCCTTGCTGTTGCGCAGCGCACCGTCGGCGTAGGTCCAGCCCGCCTGGGCCAGAAGGCGACGTGCCTGCCGCAGGTTGTCACGGAGTGAGCTGGGCGGATCCGTCGAGGGCGGTGCGGGCAGCACACCAAACACCTCGGGGTCGAGCTTGCTGCGCAGCGGCTCCAGCAACGCCAGCTCGCCCTTGCTGGGCATGCCCGTGAGCGAATCCGACGCGGCCAGTTCGCTATTGGCGAAGTAGCTGTCGAGCCGGCGATATGCACCGTAGAAAAGCTGTCGATTGAGCCATTCGAAATCGAGCGCCAACGCCAGCGCCTTGCGCACGCGAAGATCCTGAAACAGCGGCCGCCGCAGGTTCATCACAAAGCCCTGCATGCCTGCGCCATTCCGATGCGGGAATTCGCTCTTGATCAACTCGCCGCTGCGGAACTTCACGCCGACATAGCTCTTGGCCCAGTTCTTGGCACGGTATTCCACCATGGCGTCGTACTCGCCGGCCTTGAACGCTTCCAGGCGGGCGGTTTCGTCCTTGTAGAGCTTGTACTGGATGCGCTCGAAATTGAACGAGCCACGGCGCACGTTCAGATCGCGTCCCCAGTAGTCGGGATTGCGACGGAAGGTAATGCCGCGCGACGGATCGAAGCGCTCGATCACATACGGCCCGCTGGCAACGGGATCCTGGAAGGTCAGCTTGTCGAACGCGACATCCTTGCCGCCATCCGGGTCGTCGGGCTTGCCGCTGCCCTTGCCCCACTTGGGCGAGAACACCGGCAGGCCGCCGACGATGAGCGGCAGCTCCTTGTTCTTGCGCTTGAAGTCGTAACGGATGGTGCTGGCGTCCACCACCGTCACCTTGGCCACATCTGCGGTCATGCTGCGATAGGCCGGGCTCGCGCCCTTGCCCATCAGCATGTCGTAGGAGTATTTGACGTCTGACGCGCGCACGCGATCGCCGTTGGAGAACCGCGCGCGCGGGTTGATGTGGAACGTGACCGAGAGTTCGTCGGGAGCCACCGTCACGTCGTCCGCAAGCAGGCCATAGCCGCTGGCGGTTTCATCCCAGCTCGTAATCAGGAGGCTTTCGAACACCAGTTGATTCAGGCCCGGTGCCGACGTCCCCTTGATCGTGAATGGATTGAACTTGTCGAAGCTCGTGCGGCGGTCTGGATTGCCGAGCAGCAGCATGCCGCCGATGGGCGCCTTCGGGTTCAGGTAGCCGAAATTGGAGAAACCCGCTGGATACTTGAGGTCGCCATATTCGGCGTAGCCGTGTGCCGCCCAGGCGGGTGTCGCGCAAATCGCCGCCAGCAGGCTGAACAGCGCCATGAATCGCTTGTGTGCCACAACGCGCACGCTCATTGCGCCCCTTGCCCCCAATGTCCTTGCATGCGTTGATCCGATTGATCGCTGTCTGAAAAACTGTTTTCGACGATTCTAACGCCCTCCCACGGCAATCCCACCAATTCCGGCCCGGGATCGTCCCGCATTGACAAGGCTGGCAGGCGTTGTGCGGCACCGCGCAAATGGGCAGGCGCCCCGCGCTTTCCGGTATGATCGCGCCCACCTAATTGCCTCGTGCCCCGGAAACCGCCGCTGCGCCGCTGCAGTGACGAGTGACCACAGCAACATACGGGCGCGACGTTGCCCCACATTTGTATGGAGAAACCATGGGATTCCTCGCTGGCAAGCGCATTCTGATTACCGGCCTTCTGTCCAACCGCTCGATCGCCTACGGCATCGCCAATGCCTGCAAGCGCGAGGGCGCGGAACTGGCCTTCACCTACGTCGGCGAACGCTTCAAGGACCGCATTACCGAATTCGCCACCGAGTTCGACAGCAAGCTGGTGTTTGATTGCGACGTCGGCAGCGATGAACAGATCGCCAAGGTGTTCGAAGACCTCGGCCAGCACTGGGGCCACTTCGACGGCCTGGTGCACTCGATCGGCTTTGCGCCGCGCGAAGCGATTGCTGGCAACTTCATGGATGGCCTGTCGCGCGAGTCGTTCCGTATCGCCCATGACATCTCGGCCTATAGCTTCCCCGCGCTGGCGAAGGCTGCGCTGCCGATGCTCTCGCCCAATGCCTCGCTGCTGGCCCTGACCTACCTGGGCGCTGAGCGCGTGGTCCCGAACTACAACACGATGGGCCTGGCCAAGGCGTCGCTCGAAGCGAGCGTGCGTTACCTGGCCAGCGCGCTGGGTCCGAAGGGCATCCGCGCCAACGGCATCTCGGCGGGCCCGATCAAGACGCTCGCCGCGTCCGGCATCAAGGATTTCGGCAAGCTGCTCAAGTACATGGAAGACGTGGCCCCCCTGCGCCGTAACGTCACCATCGAGGAAGTGGGCAACGTGGCGGCGTTCCTGCTGTCGGATCTGGCCAGCGGTATGACTGGCGAGATCACGTACGTGGACTGCGGCTTCAACGTGACCGCCGGTGTGCCGGACGTCGTCGGCCAAGGCTGATGCGTTAATGCACCCACGCATGCGCGCGCCATCTTCGGAAGGCGCATGCGTGGGGAGCAGACAAAGAAAAAGCCCGCATGGCGCAAACCATGCGGGCTTTTTGACGTGCAGTGCAATGCGAGCCGTCACGTCAGCTCGACTCGCATCCGCCTGTTATGCGCGCTTCCCGCGAGAAGCGCCAAACTGGCGGAGACGGAGGGATTCGAACCCTCGATCCAGGTTTTGGCCCGGATGCTCCCTTAGCAGGGGAGTGCCTTCGACCTCTCGGCCACGTCTCCCAAACTTGCGTCACACGAAGGAGCCCGTGCAACGAAGCGCGTATTCTAGCCACTTCACCCCACCCGGTCAACGACAACTGCATGACATGGGGTGAGAATCTATGGCCCCGGGTCGCCACCCGGCCATCCGGTGTCAGCTCAGCCGATTACGCCTGATCCAGCTCGAACGCCTTATGGAGCGCGCGCACGGCCAGCTCCATGTACTTCTCATCGATGAGCACCGAGATCTTGATTTCCGAAGTGGAGATCATCTGGATGTTGATGCCCTCTTCCGACAGCGTGCGGAACATCTTGCTGGCGATGCCCACGTGCGAGCGCATACCCACACCCACCACCGACACCTTCGACACCTTCGGGTCGCCCGACACGCTGGCCGCGCCGATATGCGCCTTCACGCTGTCGTTCAGGATCGCCAGGGCGCGCTGGTATTCGCCGCGCGGCACGGTGAAGGTGAAGTCCGTCTTACCTTCCACCGACTGGTTCTGGATGATCATGTCGACGTCGATGTTGGCGTCGGCGACCGGGCCCAGGATCTGATAAGCGATACCGGGCTTGTCCGGCACACCGATCACGGTGATCTTGGCTTCGTCGCGGGCAAAGGCGATGCCGGAAATGGCGGCGGCTTCCATGTTCGAATCTTCCTCAAAAG
This sequence comes from Ralstonia sp. 1B3, assembly GCF_036631435.1. Lineage (NCBI taxonomy): Bacteria > Pseudomonadati > Pseudomonadota > Betaproteobacteria > Burkholderiales > Burkholderiaceae > Ralstonia > Ralstonia sp. 1B3. The sequence continues at coordinate 19,702 of NZ_JAPNUG010000015.1, forward strand.
TAATCAGCGTGCCCGAGTTCATCTCGACGTCGAGCGGCATCAGCGGGTCGGTCAGCGACGACAGCACGCGCGTCTTCACGCGGTACTTGCCGGCAAACTCCACCGAGCGAATCTGCAGCACCTTCGAGCCAAGGCTGGCCATTTCCAGCATCTCTTCGAAGGTGATCTTGTCCAGCCGGCGAGCGTCGTCCACCACGCGCGGGTCGGTCGTATAGACGCCGTCCACGTCGGTGTAGATCAGGCATTCGTCGGCTTCGAGCGCGGCGGCAACGGCCACGGCCGAGGTATCGGAACCACCACGGCCCAGCGTGGTTATATGACCTTCGCTGTCGATGCCCTGGAAGCCCGTGATGACGACCACGCGGCCCGCGTCAAGATCAGCGCGCACGCGCTCATCATCGATCGACTGGATGCGCGCCTTGGTGTAGGCCGAATCGGTTTTCACCGGCACTTGCCAGCCTGTGTAGCTGCGGGCGTCGATGCCTTCGGCATGCAGTGCAATGGCCAGCAGACCCACGCTCACCTGCTCGCCCGTCGAGGCAATCATGTCGAGTTCACGCGGGTCGGGTTGGGCCGAAATCTCTTTGGCCATACCCAGCAGGCGGTTGGTTTCGCCGGACATGGCCGAGGGGACGACCACGATCTGGTGACCTGCACGGTGCCACTTGGCAACGCGCTTGGCGACATTCTTGATGCGTTCAACCGAACCCATCGAGGTGCCACCGTATTTGTGAACGATGAGAGCCATCTTGGAAAGATCAGGAGGAGGCGAAGCGGTGCAAAAGCTTTTGAAAATACAGCAATTTACATCGATCGGCAAGCAAATCACCGGTGACGATGTGTTTCAGAGCGCACCCTCGACGCCGGCCGACCACGTGATTTGCCAACCAGCACCGGTGTGCATGGCGGCTCGATTCATTCCCAGCCCAGCTGCGAACACGAGCATGTCGCCCGCATAAAGTAGCGGCAACCGCTCGCGCTCCCAGGCCGGAATGCCCGCCTCCTGATAGGCCTGTTTGAGCGCGCGGGACGGTGCGCCGGAGCGCAGCACGATGCGTTCACCGCCACGGCGGGGCGTCAGAAGGAGCGGCGCTTGCAACGTTTGGGCTGCAACACCGTCGTTCGCCACGGGCTCAAACAACAGCGTCCCGCCCCATGCGTCCAACGTCACGCGCTGTTCAGCCAGATGCGTCGGCTCGAACAGCGCCGCACCGATGGCAATTGCGGCCGGCTCTGGAATATCGCTGGCGCCAGCGTCGATCCATGCAACGCCACGGTAGCGCCTGACCTGCCCAGTCGGCAATTCAATGCGCAGCGCACCGTCATCTCGCGCGTCGGTCAACTGCGTACGCAGATCCTCCAGACGTCGACTTGGCAGCGCGCGCATGCCTGCCTTGGCCAACCACGCACGCAGCACCGCACGCTGACGCGGCACGGACAGTGCATTCAGCGCGGCCACGTTCAGCTCCTTCGCCGACGCGATTTGGGTCAGGTCCGCCTGTGCAATCTCGTCGATCAACGCGGCGGCCTCCGCCAGATGCGCAGCGCTGCGCGACAGCGCTTCGCGATACGCGGGGAAATGATCCGCCATGCCTGCCAGCAGCGGGCGCAATGCATTGCGCGCGTAGCGTGCGTCGGTGTTGGACGGATCTTCAACCCAGCTGAGCGCGTGAGCATGTGCGTACAGCTCGATCTCGCTGCGCGATGCATCGATCCATGGACGCAGCAACGTGATTGCGCCCGCCCGAGCCATCGGCATGGCGGCCAGCCCGTCGAGGCCGGCCCCGCGCATCAATTGCAGGAGTACCGTTTCAGCCTGGTCGTCCTGATGATGGGCCGTCAGCAGGATGGAGGCGCCCGTCTCCTCGCAAAGCGCTTCGAGTGCGGCGTACCGGGCTTCGCGCGCCGCCTCTTCAACGCCCTGCCCCGCATCGATCGCTACGTGGACGCGACGCGCATGAAACGCCACGCCGACCGCCTCGGCCATGCGTTGACACGCGCACTCCCAGACATCGGCATCGGCCTGCAAGCCATGGTGGATATGCAGGGCAACGAGCTGCACGCGGGCGCCCGCGTCGCGCCACGCGGCACACGCGTGCAGGAGCGCGGCGGAATCCCGCCCGCCCGACAGCGCGATCGCCACGATCGGTGTGTCGACCTCGCCAGAAACAACAAAGGCCGCACACGCGGCAACGCGTTGTGCGACCTTGTTGACGAGATCAGCCGACGAATCAGCGACCTTCGGTTTCCTTGAACTTGCCATAAGCCATCAGGCGTTCGTGACGGCGGGCCTGGAGTTCCGACGTCTTCATGCCCTGGAACTGGCGCAGCGACTCAGCGAGCGCGCGCTTGAGCATCGTCGCCATGCCCTTCGGATCACGGTGTGCGCCGCCCAGCGGCTCATTGACGATCTTGTCGATCAGGCCCAGCGCCTTCAGACGATGCGCCGTCAAGCCCAGCGCCTCGGCGGCTTCGGGCGCCTTCTCTGCGGTCTTCCACAGGATCGACGCGCAGCCTTCCGGCGAGATCACCGCGTACGTGGCGAACTGCAGCATGATCACGGAGTCACCCATGGCGATGGCCAGTGCGCCGCCCGAACCGCCTTCACCGATGATGGTGGCGATCAGGGGCACCTTCAGGCCGGCCATCACAAACAGGTTGTGGCCGATGGCTTCGGATTGGCCGCGCTCTTCCGCATCGATGCCCGGGAATGCGCCCGGCGTATCGACAAACGTGAAGATCGGCAGGCCGAACTTGTCCGCCAGCTCCATCAGGCGCTTGGCCTTGCGGTAGCCCTCGGGCTTGGACATGCCGAAATTGCGCAGTGCGCGCTCCTTCGTGTCGCGGCCCTTCTGGTGACCGATCACCATGCAAGCCTGGCCGTTGAAACGCGCCAGACCACCCACGATCGACAGGTCGTCCGCAAAGGTGCGGTCGCCGTGCAGTTCGTGGAAGTCGGTGAAGATCTCGCGGACGTAATCGAGCGTGTACGGACGCTGCGGGTGTCGGGCAATCTGCGCGACCTGCCATGGCGTCAGATTCGCGTACAGATCTTTGGTGAGCTGCTGGCTCTTGGATGCCAGGCGGGAAATTTCTTCAGAAATGTCGACAGCGGAATCGTCTTGTACGAAGCGAAGTTCTTCGATCTTCGCCTCAAGTTCTGCGATCGGCTGCTCGAACTCCAGGAAGGTTGTTTTCATGGATCTTCTGAAAGGCTCTTGAAGGCGCGCATTCTACCGGATTTTGACCGCCCGGCGACGCGCTCCGTTTCATCGAAATGAACAGATCAATAGGTGGTCGCGGTGTCGAGACTGCGCCACATATACCAAGTGGCCACGGTGCGCCACGGTTCCCAGTTGGCGGCCACTTCGCGCGCTTCGCTGCGAGTGACGGGTTCGCCACTGAAATAATTTTGCGAAATCGCGTTGATGAGGCCGATGTCATCCAGCGGCAGCACGTTGGGCCGCATCAGGTTGAACATAAGGAACATCTCCGCGGTCCATCGGCCGATGCCACGAATCTGTGTCAGTTCGGCAATGACATCCTCGTCTTCCATCTCGGCCCACTTGGCGACGTGCACGGTACCGTTGCGAAAGTGATCGGCCAGATCGAGGATGTACTCGGCCTTGCGCTTCGAGAGACCGCAGCCGGCCAGCTTCTCTTGACCGGCACGCAGGAATTGGGCGGGCACCAGCTTCGGGCACACCGCCACGACGCGTTCCCACACCGACTGCGCGGCCTTGACCGAGATCTGCTGACCAACAACCGACCTGGCAAGCGTGACGAACGGGTCGCCGCGCGAAGCCAAGTGCGCCGGGCCATACGTCGGGATGATCTTGCGCAGGATACGGTCGCGCTTCATCAGATCAGCGCAAGCTTCTTGCCAGTATTCGGGGGCCTGAAAGCACCACCTCTGCCGGCACAGGCAAGGTCTCGCCAGTCGCGAGCGTTTCGGGCAACGGCACCTTGCTCGCAGGCGCGCGTTTTGCCGGAGCCTTGGCGACTTTAGCGGCCTTGATCGGCGCGCTCGTGGCGACGACCGCCTTGCTTGCCGCGCCGTCCACCTTCTTGCCGACAGCTTTCTTGGCAGCCGGCGCCTTCACGGCCGGAGCCTTTTTGGTGGCGGTGCTGCGCGTTACGCTGGCTTTCTTGGCCACCGCGTTCATGCGCGTCTCCATTCGGTCAGGCCACCCGGTTTGTCTTCCAGGACAATGCCGGCGGCGAGCAGATCGGCACGGATGGCATCAGCACGGGCGAAATCGCGAGCGGCCTTGGCGGCGCGGCGCTCCTCGATACGCGCTTCCACTTCGGCGGCGGCCAGGCCATCGGCCGACACGCCGCCCTGCAGGAACGCGTGCGGATCGCGGCCCAGCAAACCCATCACGCCGGCCAGCGCGGCCAGCTGGCTGGCCAGTTCGGGCGAGCGCGTCTTGTTCACTTCGCTCGCCAGCTCAAACAGCACCGACACGGCGACCGGCGTGTTGAAATCGTCGTTCATCGCTTCCAGGAAGCGCTTGCCGTGCGACTCGTTCCAGTCGGGCTTGGCACCCGCCGCTGCCGGCACATCCTTGAGCGCCGTGTACAAACGCGTGAGCGCGTGGCGCGCATCATCGAGATGGGCGTCGCTGTAATTCAAGTCGCTACGATAGTGCGAGCGCAGGATGAAGAAACGCACGACCTCCGCGTCGTACACCTTCAGCACATCGCGGATGGTGAAGAAGTTGCCGAGCGATTTCGACATCTTCTCGTCGTTCACACGGACGAAGCCGTTGTGCATCCATGTATTGACGAACGTCTTGCCGGTCGCGCCTTCGGACTGGGCAATCTCGTTCTCGTGATGCGGGAACTGCAGGTCGGCGCCGCCACCGTGCAGGTCGAAATGCTCGCCCAGCAGCTCGCAGCTCATCGCCGAGCACTCGATATGCCAGCCCGGGCGGCCCTCGCCCCACGGCGACGCCCAGCGCGACTCGGCCGGTTCATCGGCCTTGGCGGATTTCCACAACACGAAGTCGAGCGGATCCTGCTTGGCATCGTTGGCAGCCACGCGCTCGCCCGCACGCAGGTCTTCGAGCGACTTGCCCGACAGCTTGCCGTAACCGGGAAACTTGCGCACCGCGTAGTTCACGTCGCCATCGGTGGCCTGATAGGCGAGACCGTTCGTCTGCAGCCTGCCGATCATGTTCAGCATCTGCGGCACGTATTCGGTGGCGCGGGGCTCGTGGTCGGGGCGCTGCACGCCGAGCGCATCGGCGTCTTCGTGCATGGCGGCGATGAAGCGGCCCGTCAGCGCACTCATCGTCTCGCCGTTCTCGACCGCACGCTTGATGATCTTGTCGTCGATGTCGGTGATGTTGCGCACGTAGGTCACCTCGTAACCTGACGCGCGCAGCCACCGCTGCACCATGTCGAACACCACCATGACCCGCGCATGCCCCACGTGACAGTAGTCGTACACCGTCATCCCGCACACGTACATGCGCACGCGGCCGGGCTCGATGGGGACGAACGTCTGTTTCTCACGCGCGAGCGTGTTGTAAATCTTGAGTGATTCCATGAAGCGGTGTCGGGAGACTCAGCGCGCCGCGCATGCGAGGTACAACGTTGCGGGCGGACTAAATTGGAGGCAATCGGCGCCGGCGAGGCGCCTGCAAAACTAGCGGCATATCTTACCGGAACTGCGCTGACGGGGCGGCCTGCCGGTGCGCCTGGCATGCTCCCCGTCAAGAACCTTTCCCGGTGCGCACGGCCGCTGCTGCGCACAAAGACGGTTTGTTAGAATGCGCCGGAGTATAACGGAACCGATTCTCATGAACAGACCGCTGCGTCAGACCGCTGCAACCCTGGCTTGCCTGCTCGCCATGTCGGCAGCACCGGCCTTCGCCCAGACCGCCGGCTTTGCCTTGCCGGCCGATTTGATGCCCAGCACGCAGCAAGCGCCGCAGGTCGCGCGCCAGAAGCGCATCGACGACGCGTTGGCCAAGAAGCAATACGCCGAGGCACTGGCCGAGTTGGACAAGGACGTCGCCTCCCAGCCGCGCAACGCGCAGGCACGCTTCCAGCGCGGCGTGGCGCTTGCCGGCCTCGGCCGCGCCGACGACGCGATCGTGGCCTTCAGCCAGATGACGCAGGACTTCCCGGAGCTGCCCGAGCCGTACATCAACCTGGCCGCGCTGTATGCCGAGCGCGGCGAACTCCTCCGTGCCCGCGACAGCCTGATCATGGCGAACCGCGTAGCGCCGGAAAATGCGCTGGCGCAATCCAATCTGGGCGATGTCTACGTCCGCCTGGCCGCGCAGTCGTACCAAAGCGCCATCAAGCTGAACCCGAAGAACGCCACCGCGCGTGCACGCCTGGATGCCCTGCCCGATCTGCCGGGTGTGCACCCCGCGTCCAAACCTGCCCCGACCACGCTGCCTGCAGCCAGCGGCGTGAGCGCCAAGCCGGCCAAGCGTCAATAAAAAGACGCAGCCGATCCTGCTTTTCCCACCCCAAGTTCTCTCTCGCTGACCATGCTCCGTATCCGCTTCCTCTTTGCCGGGCTCGTGTGTGCACTGGCCGTAACCGCCACCGCCGCCACGGCAGCCACCGCGTCCGCGCCGCGCGTCCAGTTCAAGACGTCGATGGGCAACTTCACCGTTGAGGTGTATCCGGACAAGGCGCCCAAGACGGTCGCCAACTTCCTGCAGTACGTGAAGGACGGCTTCTACAAGGGCACGATCTTCCACCGCGTGATGGACGGCTTCATGATCCAGGGCGGCGGCTTCACGGCAGACATGAAGCAGAAGGACACGCGCCCGCCGGTCGAAATCGAATCGAAGAACGGCCTGAAGAACGACAAGTACACGATCGCCATGGCGCGCACCATGGACCCGAACTCCGCCACGGCGCAGTTCTACGTGAACGTGGTCGACAACAACATGCTGAACTACCCTGGTCAGGACGGTTACGGCTATACCGTCTTCGGCAAGGTCGTCGAGGGCACCGACACCATCGACAAGATCAAGGCGGTGGAAACCACCACCAAGCTCCCGCACCAGAACGTGCCCGTGAAGCCGATCTTGATTGAATCGGCCACCGTCGTCTCCAAGTAACGCTTTTTGCCCCACCCAAGGAATTCACCATGACCCAAGTCAAGCTGCACACCAACCACGGCGACATCACCCTGGCCCTGGACGCTGAGAAGGCACCGAAGTCGGTTGCCAACTTCGTCTCCTATGTGAAGGATGGCCACTACAACGGCACGGTGTTCCACCGCGTCATCAAGGGCTTCATGATCCAGGGCGGCGGCTTCGAGCCGGGCGAGAAGATGAACCAGAAGCCCACGAAGGCTCCGATCGACAACGAAGCCAACAACGGCCTGAAGAACGAGCGCGGCGCCATTGCCATGGCACGCACCAACGATCCGCACTCGGCCACGGCCCAGTTCTTCATCAACACGGTCGACAACGACTTCCTGAACCACACGTCGCCGACGCCGCAAGGCTGGGGCTACGCCGTGTTCGGGAAGGTGACCGAAGGCATGGACGTGGTCGACAAGATCCGTTCGGTGCGCACGGGCAACCGCGGTTTCCACCAAGACGTGCCGATGGAAGACGTGATCATCGAAAGCGCCGAAGTGATCGAATGATCGAGGCAGCGCACGCCGCACAGGCCTCCGCGCTGAAGACACCGGTCCGGGTTTCCGGGCCGGTGTTTTTTATTTCGGATCTGCACCTGACGGCCAGCATGCCGGCCACCGCCGCCGCGTTCGAGCGTTTTCTGCGCACGCGCGCCCGCGAGGCAAGCACGCTCGTCATCCTGGGTGACTTCTTCGAATACTGGGTCGGCGATGAAGAACTCGCGGATCCGTTCCACCAGCACATCGCCAGCTTGCTCGCTGAACTGGCCGGGGCTGGCACGCGCGTGCTGTTTATGCACGGCAATCGGGACTTTCTGCTCGGCAAGCGTTTTCTGAAGGCTGCGCACGCCACGCTGCTGCCCGATCCCTCCGTGCTCGAAGCAGACGATGGCCAGCGTATCGCGCTCGCCCACGGCGACGCGCTCTGCACGCACGACAGGGCGTACATGCGCTTTCGCCACTGGACGCGCAAGCGCTGGGTGCAGTCGATATTCCTGGCGATGCCGCTGCGCTGGCGGCTGAAGATCGCGCAGAAGATGCGCGCGGAAAGCGAAGCCGGCCGCGCCATGTCCGCCAATGTCGCCGGTGAGCCCCGCGCCGCCGCAATGATGGGCGACGTCGCACCCGAAGCGGTGGATGCGCTGCTCAAGGCATCGAATTCCAGCACGCTGATCCACGGCCACACGCACCGCCCGCAACTGCATCACGAGCCGAGCGGTGACCGCTGGGTTCTTTCCGACTGGGATTTCGATCAAGCGCAGCCGCGCGGCAGTTTCCTCAAGCTGCAGGACGGCGCACTGACGGTCGAGCAAGTGGCGGCATGATCTGCCGCCACCTGCCCTTGCTTACTTGAGCATCCGCTTCAGCTCGCTCGCATCGAACGGATCGTTCGGCGAGTTTTCCAGGTGCGCGCCCAGGCGATCCAGCGCGGAAAGAATCGACTCGATGCGTTCCTGCTGAAGCTCGCTGTGGTCGATCAGCCGTTTAAGCGCCAGCGATACAGGATCGTCCGCATCCGGTGTGATGCCATACGCGGAAAACTCCTGCTTGAGCGCAGACCGCGCCTCGGTCGCCACATCACGCTCGATGATGCGCGCCGGAATGCCAACCGCCGTTGCCCCCGGTGGCACCGGCTTGAGCACGACCGCATTGGAGCCGACGCGCGCCCCGTCCCCGATGACAAAACCGCCCAGCACCTTGGCGCCTGCACTGACCACCACGCCCTTGCCGAGCGTCGGATGCCGCTTGGCGCCCTTGTAGAGCGACGTGCCGCCCAGCGTGACACCCTGGTAGATCGTGCAGTCGTCACCGATCTCAGCGGTCTCGCCAATCACGACGCCCATGCCGTGGTCGATGAACACGCGCCGGCCGACCGTCGCGCCGGGGTGGATCTCGATGCCGGTAAGGAAACGCCCGAGGTGCGAGAACCACCGCCCCAGCCACCGGAAGCCGCTGTGCCAACACGCATGCGCGATTCGATGGACGATGATGGCGTGCAGGCCTGGGTAGCAGGTCAGCACTTCCCAGCGGCTGCGCGCGGCCGGGTCTCGCTCCATGATGGCGCCGATATCTTCGCGAATGCGTGTGAACATCTTGAGGTGTGTGGATCGTTATATCTATATGCGCGATGCGCTGAGGGCAGTGTAAGGCATTGCCTTACCGCGCTGCGGCAAGGGTTTTAACCAGACATGCAGGGGATGCCGCCCGGTTTGATCAACAACGGGCGGCGTTCAGGGCGATCAGCGACAGTCGTCGGCAGCGCCGGTGGGTGGCGTGGTCGCTGCAGCGCGGCGGCCGAGCATGCGCTTGGCGATTCCGCGCAAGATGTTGACCTCTTCGGTCTCCAGCTGCGTGCGGGCGAACAGACGCCGCAGGCGCGGCATCAGCTTTTTCGGCTGGGCCGGGTCGAGAAAACCGATCTCGACCAAGCCCTGCTCCAGATGTTCGAACATGCCGTCGATCTGCTCGGCGGTAGCTGGCTCGCCGACAAAGCCGACGCCTTCCATGCGGGTGTCGCCCGTGCCGGTGCCGGCCAGCAGCGCCATGCGGACCTCGTACGCAATCAACTGCACCGCCTGCGACAGGTTCAGCGAGGCATACGCCGGGTTGGCTGGAATGTGCGTGACGACGTGGCAGCGCTCCACCACCTCGTTGGGCAAGCCGAATCGCTCGTTGCCGAAGACGAAGGCGACGGTGGCGCCCGGCGCAGCCAGCAATGCAGCCACCTCTTCTGCCGCAGCGCGCGGGCCGATTCGGCGGGGCCCGAATTCGCGCGGGCGCGCAGTCAATGCAATGGTCAGCGAGGCGCCGGCCAGCGCTTCCCCAATGTCGTCGACCACCCGGGCGGCGGCCAGCACGTCATCGGCGCCGCTTGCCATGGCAACGGCATCGGCGTGGCGTTGGGCCTCGGCCTCGCGCGGGCGGACGAGCACGAAGCTGCCGGGCTCGCCAAACCCCATCGTCTTGAGCGCACGTGCCGTGGAGCCGACATTGCCGGGGTGACTGGTCTCGACCAGCACGAAACGGCACCGCGCGGCGCGCTGGCGCAGCGTTTCCGGGTCGGCAGGGTTGGTGTTTGGAGCGCTCATTGGCGCAATTCGCGCGGCGCCGGAGGCGGGGTTCATATACAATACGGCCACTCTTTTGACGGCGGGCAGGATCGCGAGATTGGCCCGCCGCTCGTTCTTCTACAATTCGTTGTGTTGTTTCGCCTGCGGCCGCTTCCGAAAAATCGGCGCGCCAGGCGCGGAGATCCCACATGCATCCGATGCTCAATATCGCCGTCCGGGCAGCTCGCAAGGCCGGCACCGTCATCAACCGCGCGTCCTTCGACGTCGATAGCCTGCGCACCGAGCGCAAACAACACAACGATTTCGTCACCGAAGTCGACCGCGCAGCTGAAGCGGCGATCATCGAGGTCATCAAGACTGCCTACCCCGATCACGCGATTCTAGCGGAAGAGTCCGGCCAATCCTGGGCCGACGGCGAAACCGCCAGCGAAAACGTCTGGGTGATCGACCCGCTCGACGGCACGACCAACTTCATCCACGGCTTCCCGCAATATGGCGTATCGATCGCGCTGATGCAGCGTGGCGTCGTCACGCAGGCCGTGGTGTACGACCCGACGCGCGACGAGCTCTTCACCGCTTCCAAGGGCGCCGGCGCGTTCCTGAACAACCGCCGCATCCGCGTCACGCGCCGCGACAAGCTGGCCGACTGCCTGATCGGCACCGGCTTCCCTACCGCGATCTGGAAGGCCTGTACGACTACACCCGCCTGTTTGCGACCATGACGGAAAACTGCGCCGGCCTGCGTCGCCCCGGCGCCGCCGCGCTGGACCTCGCCTACGTCGCCTGCGGCCGCCTCGACGGCTTCTTCGAGCAAGGCCTGAGCAAGTGGGACATGGCCGCCGGCTCGTTGCTGGTGACGGAATCGGGCGGTCTGGTGGGCAACTACACCGGCGAATCGGGGTATCTGGACCAAGGCGAAATCCTGGCCGGCAACCCGAAGGCTTTCGTGCAGATGATCAAGATCACCTCGCCGTTTTCGCGGTCGAGGGCTGAGGCTTGATTGCTTCAAGCACGCGTTGAAAAGCCCTCGCCCAGTGCGAGGGCTTTTTGTTTCGGCTATCCAGCAGTACGCGGCTGCCCGAAAACGTGGTTCGCTCAATAAAACAGCACATCCCGGCTTCGGCACCGGTTGGCTGGGATAACGCAAGGGGCGCCGCACTGAGGTCGATAGAAGGCAGATTGCAAGGTGCATCGGGAATGCGCCGCGTCCCGCAACAATCCCCCGCAAACCGCACGGGTTTTGCGGGCCGCGCTCCTCATTCACAATGAGCTCCCCATCAACGCCACCGCCTGCCATGAAAACCGCTCTCGCCCTGCGCCACGTTCCATTCGAGCACCTCGGCATCCTGCAGCCGCTGCTGGAAGCGCGCGGCTACACGGTGCGCACCGTTGACGTAGGCGTCCAGCCGGTGCCGACGGACGACATGGTGAATGCCGATCTGCTCATCGTGCTGGGCGGGCCGATCGGTGCGTACGACGATGCAACGTATCCGTTCGTACGCGATGAAGCAGCCGCCATTACGCAACGGCTGGCGGCCCGCAAGCCGCTGCTGGGCATCTGCCTGGGTGCGCAGCTGATGGCCCGGGCGCTCGGCGCGGCGGTCAAGCCGATGGGCGTGAAGGAGATCGGCTTTGCCCCCATCACGCTCACGGCTGCAGGCACAGACTCACCGCTCGCGCCGCTGGCCGACGGCACGCCGGTGCTGCATTGGCATGGCGATCGATACGACTTGCCGCCTGGCGCGCAACGGCTGGCGTTCACGGCAGCCTGTTCAGAACAGGCCTTCGCCATCGGCAACCACGCACTCGCGCTGCAATTCCATCTGGAGGCAAATCTGGAGGAGCTGGAAGCGTGGCTGATCGGGCATGCGGCGGAACTCGGCGCGGCGGGCATCGACCCACGTGCGTTGCGGGCGCAGGTACCGGCCGTCGCGGAACGCCTGTCGCAACGCGCGCGCGAGGTCTTTACCGCTTGGCTGGATCGCGCGGAGGCCGCATGACGCTGCCCGGCCCCATCCGCATCGACACCGTGCTCACCGGGCGCGCGGTCGACTACACGCGCCCGGGCTCCCGCAGCGCCATCGACAAGCGCGCCGTGCGCGACGCGGTGGAAGTCGGCATCAACGGCATCGTTGGCGATGAGCAAGGCGATCTGCGAGTGCACGGCGGCCCTGACAAGGCGATTCATCACTACCCCTTCGACCACTACGCGGCTTGGCAAGCGGATATCGGCGCACAGCCGGTGCTCGCCCAGCCCGGCGCGTTTGGCGAGAACTTGAGCACGACGGGCATCAGCGAAGCGGACATCTGCGTGGGCGACCGCCTGCGCGCGGGGAGCGTGGTGCTGGAAGTGTCGCAACTGCGCCAGCCGTGCTGGAAGCTCAATGACCGCTTCAACACGCGCGACATGGCGCGCCGCGTGCAACACACGGGCCGCACGGGCTGGTATTACCGGGTTCTGGAAGGCGGCACGCTGCGCGCGGGCGATACGCTCGAATGGCTTGAGCGCCCATGGCCGCAATGGCCACTGTCGCGTGTGCTGGACGTGCTTTACCGCAACATGCTCGACCGTGCAGCGCTGGCCGACATGCTGACGCTGCCGCTCACGCCGTCATGGCGCAAGCTGGTCGAGGGCCGCCTCGCGCGCGGCGAGGTGGAAAGCTGGGCCAAACGCATCGATGGCCCAGCGCTCGAAGCCTGAGTTCCCGACCGATCAGAAGGTTTCCCAATCGGCGTCGGAACCGCCGCCGGCCACAGCCAGCGGTTGCTTGCGAGCCGGAGCAGCGGCAGAAACGGCAGCGGCGGGTGCTGCCGGCACAGAAGCCACCGGCTCAGCTGCCATCTTTGGCTCACGCTTGCGCAGCGCGGTTCGCGCGGGCTTGACCGTGCTGACCGGCTTTGCAGCGGCCTTGGCTTCAGGCTTTGCAACCTTCTGGGGTTTCGTCGCGGCCATTGCGGCAATCTCTGCCCCATCCAGCCGGAACTGCGACACCACCTGCGTGAGGTTCTGCGCCTGTTCTTCAAGCGACTGCGCGGCGGCAGCGGCCTGTTCGACCAGCGCTGCGTTCTGCTGCGTCACCTGCTCCATTTCTGTCACGGCCTGACCGATCTGCAGGATGCCTTGCGTCTGCTCGGCCGAGGCGGAAGCAATGTCCTCAACGATATTGGCGACGCGACGCACGGCCTCCACCGTCTCGTTGATGGTCTCGCCGGCCTGCGCAACCTGCGTGTGGCCCGCTTGCACGCGCGACACCGAATCGTCGATCAGCGTCTTGATTTCCTTGGCGGCGGCAGCGCTGCGCTGCGCGAGCGCGCGCACTTCACCAGCCACCACGGCAAAGCCGCGGCCCTGCTCACCGGCGCGGGCGGCTTCCACGGCAGCGTTGAGCGCCAAGATGTTGGTCTGGAAGGCAATGCCGTCAATCACGCCAATGATGTCGGCCATCTTGCGGGAGCCCGCGCTGATGTCGTCCATGGTGGCCACCACGCCGCGCACCACGTCGCCGCCGCGCGAAGCGAGGTCCGCCGCATTCGACGCCAGCGCGCTGGCCTGACGGGCATTCTCCGAATTGTTGGTCACGGTGGAGGTCATCTGCTCCATGCTCGCGGCGGTCTTTTCCAGCGAGGCAGACTGCTGCTCCGTACGCGTCGACAGATCGAGGTTGCCGCTGGCGATCTCGTGCGCGCCGGTGTTGACCGAATCGGAGCTGTGGCGTACCTGGCGCACGGTGTTGACCAGGCTTTCGCGCATGCGGGCCACGGCAGCCAGCAAGCGGCCGAGCTCATTGCGGCCGCCCGTTTTGACATGCACCGCCAGATCGCCCTCAGCCACGCGGCTCAGCACGGTCACGGCTTCGTTGAGCGGCGTGATCACGAAGGCCTTGAGCCCGTAGAACACCGCCACGATCAGCGCCAGCGCCATCGCAATACCAAGCGCCACGAACTTCAGAATCGTTTCATAACGCGCGCGGCCGTTGTCGGCCTCGTCCTTGGCAAGCTTCTTCACGAGCTGCTGGAAATTCTCGATCTGCACCGACCACGCCGCACCGGTATCGGTCACATCTTTGTAATTGATCGGGGCATAGGCTGCGGCATCACCGGCGCGCAAAGCCGCCAGGGCGCGCTGCACGGCTTCGATGTGCGTCTGTGCAGCCTGGACGATCGCCTGGCGCAGCGACTCGTCTACACCTTCGATGCGTGGCGCATTCTTGAAGGCCTCCACCTGTTCGATTGCCTTCTTCAGGCCTTTGTCCGAGCTGGCGAGCGCCGCCGTCTTGGCAGCGTCATCCATGTTCTCCCGCAGGACGCTGTACAGGCGCGACATGCCGGTGCGCGCCCGCTGCATGTCCTTGTACGCGTCGTTCAACAGCATGCTGCGGTCGGAAATCTCATGCACGCGCTCGGTAGCCGTGTTGGTGGTGCGAAGGGCCAGCACACCCACCGCCGCCCCGACGACGATCATCGATGCAAAGGTGATCAGAATCGCAAGCAGGCCAGCGCGCACGCTGGTGTTCTTCAAAATGCGGTCCATCTTTTCTCCGGGATCCGGGCAGGCACGCGATTGCGTGCGCGAGGTCAACGAGGGAAGGTCAATTGCAGGTCAGAAGGTTTCCCAGTCACCGTCGTCTCCGGCGGCCACCAGGGGCTTCGCTTTGGCGAGGCTCGCAGGGATGGCAGCAGGTGCAGACGGGCTCTTCTCGACTTTTTCGATTCGGTCAGCCGGCGTTGCAGCAGCCTTGCGCAGTACCGGCGGCTTGCGCGACGTCAACCGAGGCTTGGTGGCCTCGGTGCTCGGCTTGGCGGCCGCGCGGCGCGGCGCTTCAACCTTGGCGGCTGCCGGAGCGGACGGAGCAGCCGGCGTTGCAACCGCGACAGGCTTGGCCGGCGCAACCACCGCTTCAACCTTGGCCACCATGGCGGGAGCACGCAGCGCATGCGCATCGAGGCGGAATTGCGCCACCACCTGCGTGAGACTCACCGCCTGCTCTTCGAGCGATTGCGCGGCCGCGGCGGCCTGCTCCACCAGCGCGGCGTTCTGCTGCGTAGCGTCGTCAAGCTGCGTGACGGCGTGGCTCACTTCTTCAATGCCCGAGCGCTGTTCCTGGCTGGCCGAGGAAATCTCGCCGACGATGTCGGTCACGCGCTTCACGCTCGCAACGATTTCGCGCATCGTCGTGCCGGCCTCTTCCACCAGCGCGCTGCCCGCATCCACGTTGACGACGGAATCGTCGATAAGCGCCTTGATTTCCTTGGCGGCCGCGGCACTGCGCTGCGCGAGGCTGCGCACTTCACCGGCCACCACGGCAAAGCCGCGGCCCTGCTCACCGGCGCGGGCAGCTTCCACGGCGGCATTCAGCGCGAGGATGTTGGTCTGGAAGGCAATGCCGTCAATCACGCCGATGATGTCGACGATCTTGCGTGACGACGCGTTGATCGAGCCCATCGTCTCCACCACGCGCGTCACCACATCCCCGCCGCGTACGGCCACATCCGAGGCGGACGCCGCCAGTTGGTTGGCCTGCTGGGCGTTGTCGGCATTCTGCTGCACCGTCGACATCAGCTGCTCCATGGCCGAAGCCGTTTCTTCGAGCGAGCTGGCCTGCTGCTCGGTGCGCGACGACAGATCGAGGTTCCCGCTGGCGATCTCGCGCGTGGCGGTGCCAATGGTCTCCGAAGCGCCCTTGATGCGGCCGATGGTCTGCACCAGCGCGCCGCGCATGCGGCTCATGGCGTAGAGCAGGCTGTGGTTGTCATCGGCACGCGTGGCGATCTCGACCGTCAGGTCGCCGCCGGCGATGCGATTGGCCACATCGGCTGCGTAGGCAGGGTCCCCGCCGAGCGTGCGCTGCAGGCCGCGGTTCGCGATGCCGCCCAGCAACACCAGCAAACCGCCCACCAGCACCAGCAGGCCGCCCGTCTGGTACAGCGAAGTCATGAATGCGGCATTGATGTCGTCCATGTAGACGCCGGTCGAGAAGACCCAGTCCCACGGCTCATAGCGCATTGCAAAAGCCGTCTTGGGCACCGGTTCCGTGCCGCCGACCTTCGGCCAGACGTAGCTGGTGAATCCGCCCTTGGGATCTTTGGCCGCGTTGGTCAGGCCCATGTAGACCGCATTGCCTTGCGCATCCTTGAAGCCGGATTGGTCCTTGCCGATGAATTCCGGCTTGATCGGGTGCATCACCACCACGTTGTTGGAGCTCGTGATGGTGAAGTAACCATCCTTGTCGTAGCGCAGCGCCTTGAAGCGGTCGAGCGCCTCCTTCTGCGCGGCGTCTTTGGTCAACGTACCGTTCTTCGTCAGGTCGTCGTACTGCTTGGCCAGGTTCATGGCCATGGTCGTCACGCTGACGAGGTTGTTCTTGCGCTCCTCCACGCGGATCTCGCGCGCCTGATACGCGTTGAATACCGAGATCAAGGTCAGCGCGACAAGGCTGATGACCAACGGCAGCCAAAGCTTTTGGCGAAAGCTGAGCTTGCTCATTCCAGAGTCTCCGGATGCGGAGCCGCGAGGCGCCATTTGCGCAAACGCGGTTCCACTATGGTTTTAGGGGTCCGGATGGTCTATCGGCAGGCAGAGCGCCAACCTTGAGGGCGCCTGCCCGCGCGAGGAGCCGCTGCGCGGCATTTCGACGCTCCCACGGCGACGCCCGCGCCAGCCGATCTTTGCAAATCGCGCCACATTGGGCAGAATTCTTTTGATCTTAAATTGATAATCAGCGATGAAAACCACGCTCGAAGAACTGCTCGCCTTCCGCACGGTGGTCGACACGGGCTCCGTCACGGCGGCGGCTGAGCAGCTCGGCCAGACGGTATCTGGCGTGAGCCGCGCACTGCGCCGCCTGGAAGAGAAGCTGGACACCACCCTGCTCTCGCGCACCACGCGGCGGCTGTCGCTCACCGACGAGGGCGCGACGTTCCTGGCGCAGGCGCGCAGCATCCTCGCCGCCGTCGACGAGGCCGAAGAGCAGATGGCCCTGCGCCGCCAGCAGCCCGCCGGCCGCCTGCGCATCAACGCTGCCATGCCGTTCATGCTGCATGTGGTGGCGCCGCTGGTGCCGGATTTCCGCGCGCAGTATCCACAGATCGAGCTGGAGCTGAACACCGACGACCTGATCATCGATCTGCTGGAAGAAGACACCGACGTGGCGATCCGCATCGGCCCGCTGCGTGACTCCACCCTGCGGGCGCGGCTGCTCGGCACGCGGCGGCTGCGCGTGCTGGCAAGCCCCGCCTATCTGAAAGCGCAGGGCCGGCCACGCAACGTCGACGACTTGCAGAAGCACGTCCTGCTCGGTTTCGGGCAGCCGGAATCGCTGAACCAATGGCCCCTGCGCGGCCCGCACGGCGACCGGTTGCGCATCGAACCCACGCTCAAGGCCTCCAGCGGTGAAACGCTGCGGCAGCTGGCTCTGCAGGGCGTCGGCATCGTCTGCCTGGCTGACTTCATGAGCGCTGAAGACCGACGCACGGGCGATCTCGTGCAGGTGCTGCCGGATGCCACGGTCGAGGTGCTGCAGCCGATTCACGCGGTGTACTACCGCAACACGCAGCTGGCTTCGCGGATCGCGTGCTTTCTCGACTTTCTCGAAGCCCGGCTCACCGACGATGGACGGTGAAGCCGCATCGCGGGTGTGCAACAATTGCGCGATTCAACACCTTCCGCGCGCGGCCTGATCGGATCACATCGGGCGGCGCGCTGCGCTGAGCACTCATGGCTGAACACTCCGCTCCGGTTCTGGAGATCGACCCTAAATACGGCCCTTTCGACAAGCACACTCCAATGATGCAACAGTACCTTCGCTTGAAGGCTGGGCATCCGGACACGCTTGTCTTCTACCGCATGGGCGACTTTTACGAGCTTTTCTTTGAAGACGCCGAAAAAGCTTCCCGGCTGCTCGACATCACGCTCACCGCACGCGGCAGTTCCAACGGACATCCGATCCGCATGGCGGGCATCCCGTTCCACGCCGCGGAGCAATACCTCGCCAAGCTGGTCAAGCTGGGTGAATCCGTCGCCATCTGCGAGCAAATCGGAGACCCCGCCACGACCAAGGGACCGGTCGAGCGCAAGGTCGTGCGCGTCGTCACACCGGGCACGTTGACGGACGCCGCGCTGCTCTCCGACAAGGTCAATAACCATCTGCTGGCCATCGCGCATCTGCCCGGCAAGCGCGGCACGGCGCCGCTGATGGGCCTGGCATGGCTCAACCTCGTCGGCGGCGAATTGCGCGTGATGGAATGCAGCCCCGACCAGCTCGACCGCGAACTCGAACGCATCCGCCCCGCCGAAGTGCTGGCCGACGATGCGACGCTCAATACCCTCCAGGTGGATGTCGCCCGCACGCGCCTGCCCGATTGGCATTTCGACGTGGAAGCCGGCACGCGCCGCCTGCGTGAACAACTCGGCGTAGCGAGCCTCGTCGCCTTCGGCGCGGAAACGTTGACGGCCGCACTGGCGGCTGCCGGCGCGCTGAATTACGCAGCGGCCACGCAAGGGCAATCGCTGCGCCACGTGATCGGCCTGACCGTCGAGCACGAAAGCGAATTCATCGGCCTGGACACCGCCACGCGCCGCAACCTGGAGCTGACCGAGACGCTGCGCGGGCAGGAATCGCCGACGCTGTTCTCGCTGCTCGACACCTGCGCGACCAGCATGGGCAGCCGCCTGCTGCGTCACTGGCTGCATCATCCGCTGCGGGATCGCGCCGTGCCTCAAGCGCGTCAGCAGGCGATTGAAGTGCTGCTCGGCAGCGATTGGCAACGTTGCGTGCGACGCTGCGCACGCTGTCGGACGTGGAGCGCATTACAGGGCGGCTGGCGCTGCTGTCGGCGCGGCCGCGCGATCTGTCGTCCTTGCGTGACACGCTGGCGCGGCTGCCCGAGATTCGCGAAGAACTGCCGCAGAGTGACGCGGCTCCGCTGCTGACGGAGCTGTACGCCGCGCTCAGCTTGCCCGAAGACGCCCACGCCCTGCTGCAGCGCGCCGTGATGGCCGAGCCGGCGGCCATGGTGCGCGACGGCGGCGTCATCGCCCGCGGCTACGATTCCGACCTCGACGAGCTGCGCGACATCTCGGAAAACTGTGGCCAGTTCCTCGTCGATCTGGAGGCCCGCGAACGCGAGCGCACCGGCATCGCCAATCTGCGCGTCGAATACAACCGCGTGCACGGCTTCTACATTGAAGTCACCAACGGCCAGGCCGCCAAGGTGCCGGACGACTACCGCCGCCGCCAGACGCTGAAGAATGCCGAGCGCTACATCACGCCCGAGCTGAAGGCGTTCGAAGACAAAGCGTTGTCCGCGCAAGACCGTGCCCTGTCGCGCGAGAAAGTCCTCTACGAAGAGTTGCTGCAGAAACTGCTGCCGCATCTGGCCGAGTTCAAGCGCATTGCCGCCGCGCTGGCGCAGGCCGATGTGCTGGCAACGCTCGCCGAGCGTGCACATGCGCTGTCGTGGTCGCGCCCCACGCTGACCGATGCCCCGGGCATTGAACTGACGCGCGCACGCCATCCCGTGGTCGAACAGCAAGTCGAACAGTTCGTCGCCAACGACTGCATGCTGCAGGAAGCGCGCAAGCTGTTGCTGATCACCGGCCCGAACATGGGCGGTAAATCGACCTTCATGCGACAAACCGCGCTGGTCGTGCTGCTCGCCTACGTGGGCGCATTTGTGCCGGCGGAAGCGGCCGTCATCGGCCCGATCGACCGCATCTTCACGCGCATCGGCGCCGCCGACGATCTGGCGGGCGGTCGTTCGACCTTCATGGTCGAGATGACGGAAGCCGCCGCCATCCTGCACCGCGCCACACCCAACAGCCTCGTGCTGATGGACGAGATCGGCCGCGGCACGAGCACGTTCGACGGCCTTGCGCTCGCCTGGGCGATCGCACGTCACTTGCTGTCGCACAACCGCAGCCACACGCTGTTCGCCACGCATTATTTCGAGCTGACGCAACTGCCGCAGGAGTTTGCTCAGGCCGCCAACGTGCACCTCTCCGCCGTCGAACATGGTGACGGCATCGTCTTCCTGCATGCCGTGCAAGAGGGCCCGGCCAGCCAGAGTTACGGCTTGCAGGTCGCGCAGCTGGCGGGCGTGCCGCAGCCGGTGATTCGCGCCGCGCGCAAGCGGCTCGCGTGGCTGGAGCAGCATTCCGCCGACACCGGTGCCACGCCTCAGCTGGACCTCTTCGCCCTCGCCGCCGACACGCCCATCGACGACGAAGACGACGAGGCCGACGCCCCCGACAGCGCCCTGACGGAGGCACTCGCCGGAATCGACCCCGACGACATGACGCCGCGCGAAGCGCTCGATGCGCTGTACCGTCTTAAGGCACTGGCGAACCCGTCCGCGTGACTCCATGATTCGCGCCGGCACAGCTTCCCGCACGCTGCGATGCATCGCCATGACCTTGGCGATGCTGCTGCCGGTGGCTGTGCCGGCGGCATCCAAGGGCGCAAAGCCTGCAACTGGCACGCCGGCTGCGTTCACCTTCACGGTGATCGGCAACGTGCCCGAGCGCGCTGAAGATGTCGCCCCTGCGCGCGCACTGCTGGACGCCATCGACGCCGAACACCCGGCCTTTGTCGTCCATCTGGGCAACCTCAAGGGCCGCGATGAGTCGTGCTCCGACACGCTGCTCGAAGCGCGTCATGACCTGCTCGACAGCCTGATCGCGCCCGTCATCTACATCCCGGGCGACCACGACTGGAGCGATTGCCAGCGCCCCGCGGCCGGCAGCTTCGACCCGGTGGAACGCCTCCTGCGCCTGCGAGAGCTGTTCTACCCCGACGACAACACCCTCGGCCAGCGGACCATGACGGTCATGCGCCAGTCCGATCAGGCCAAGTTCCGCAGCTACCGCGAGAACACGCGCTGGACGGTGAACGACGTGCTGTTCGTCACGCTCAACGTGCCCGGCGACAACAACAACTACAAGACGGCGGGCGGGCGCAACGGCGAATACGAAGACCGTCTCGAAGCCAACCGCCAATGGCTCGCCCGCGCCTTTGCCGTCGCACGCCAGCGCAGGATGGCGGGCGTGGTCGTCATGATGCAGGCCGATCCGCTCTTTGAAGACGGGTGGGAGCGGCGCCGCGCACCGACCCTGCTCGACGGTTTGTTGCGCCGCCGCTCGCATGACGGCTACCTGGCACTCAAGCGTCAGCTGCGAGCGCTCACGCGCGATTACGACGGTGCCGTTCTCCTCATCCACGGGGCCAGCCAGACCTTCATGCTGGATCGTCCGCTCAAGGACGAAGACGGCCGCCCGGATCCGCACGTCATGCGCGCGCGCACCTATGGGTCGCCGGTGCTCGATCGCTGGCTGGAGGTGTCTGTCACGCCGGGCCGCACGCCGCTCTTCCATATCCGTAGCCGCCGCCTCGACAACACGCCCGCCCCGGCGCCGGAGATCGCGCCAGCGTCGGCGCAATAAAAACGGGAGCCGAAGCTCCCGTTCTCGCATCTCGATGGACGTGCCGATCAGTGCAGCGTGTGCGGCTTGTCGTCGTCTTCGTCCTCGTCCACCACTTCAAGGCCGTTCTCACCGTGCACGTGGCCGTGCTCGATTTCCTCCGCCGTGGCTTCACGCACTTCAGTGACCTTCAGCTCGAAGCGCAGCGCCATGCCGGCCAGCGGGTGGTTGCCGTCCAGCACCACCTTGTCTTCCGCCACGTCGGTGACCGTGTAGACAATGGCGTCTTCTTCGTCGCCATCCTCGGGCACGCCTTCGAACTGCATCCCAACTTCGAGCGGTTCCGGAAAGCGATCGCGCGGCTCGATCTTGATCAGCTCCTGATCGTAGTCACCGAACGCATCGTCCGGTTCGAGCTGCAGTTTGGTCTCGAAGCCTTGCTCCTGGCCGTCCAGCGCTTCCTCGATCTTGGGGAACGTGCCATCATAGCCGCCGTGCAAATACACCATCGGCTCATCGGATTCCTCGATGACGTTGCCCTGCGCGTCGGACAGTTTGTAAGCCACCGACACCACCGTATTCTTCGCGATTTTCAATTGCGCACTCCATGAACGAAGTCCCATTATACGCTGCCGATGGCGGCGTCCAACCCGCTCTTCCAGCGGAGCGCCCCGCGCAACTCCTCGGCGGGCTGTCACCGCGCGATTTCATGCGCACGCACTGGCAAAAAAGCCTCTACTGATCCGGCAGGCGCTGTCGCCCGAAGAGATGCGTGCGCTGCACTTTCCGCTATCGCCGGAGCGGCTCCTTGCCCTGGCCGAGCGCGCCGATGTCGAGTCCCGCCTGATCGCGCAATCGCGCGGGCGCTGGTCGTTCAACCACGGCCCCTTCGACGAACGCCCGTTGCCCTCGCGCAAGACGCGCAACTGGTCGGTACTCGTTCAAGGCGTGAACCTCGTCGAGCCGGCGGTCGAGGCGCTCATGCAGCGCTTCCGGTTCATTCCGGACGCGCGGCTCGACGACGTGATGATCAGCTTCGCAACCGACGGCGGCGGCGTCGGCCCGCACTTCGATTCGTACGATGTGTTCCTGCTGCAGGCCCACGGCAAGCGCCGCTGGCGCATCTCCGCACAGGATGACCTCACGCTCATCCCCGATCTGCCCCTCAAAATCCTCGCCAATTTCCAACCCGAAGAAGAATTTGTGCTCGAGCCTGGCGACATGCTGTATCTGCCGCCCCACTACGCGCACGACGGCGTGGCCGAAGGCGATTGCATGACGTACTCAATTGGTTTCCGCTCACCGTCGTACCGGGAACTGGCTGGTCACTTCCTGGGCTTCCTGTCCCAAACGCTGGAAGACGACCCCAACTTCGAGGGCCGTTACGCCGACCCCGAGCAAAAACCTACCGGCCGCCCCGCCGAGCTGCCAGCAGCCATGGTCAAGGCACTTGCCCAGAAGCTCAACGCGTTGCGCTGGACGCCAGAACTTGTTGGGGAGTTCCTCGGCGCGTACCTTTCCGAACCGAAGGATCACGTCGACTTTGTCACGCAACCCCGCCTGCCCCTTGCCCGTTTCACGGCTCGTGCGCGCAAGGAAGGCATCGTGCTAGACGCGCGCACGCAAGCGCTGTATGACGCGCAACGCTTCTGGATCAACGGCGATACGTTTGAACCGTCGGGAACGCTGCTTGCGTGGCTTTCCGCGTTGGCCGACGCGCGTTGTGCGACCGCAGCTTCCGTGGATGCCGCAGCCGGCTTGCCGGATCTGATGGATACGTTGCACGCTTGGTACGAAGAGGGCTGGCTAAGGCTCGCTGGTCCCGCGCGGCGATGATTCCGCATTGAAACAGATCGTTACAAAACGGTGTGAATCGCACGTGCGTCAGCCCCGACTCGGCTACACATGGTAGGTAAAGGTCGCTATAATCCGACGCTAGCTTGCAGGTCGAGCAGCCCTCGTGCGGCTTGGCTGCCAGCAGAGAAGAAGGTGTAGTACCTGAGCGATAATTACCGGTAATTATTCATCGCCCTTTTTGTTGTCCGCTTTCCATATTCAGTTTAAGGATCGAAAAAATGAAAAAGTCTCTCCTGATCGCCTCGCTGATGGCTGCTGTGGCTCTGGCTGCTTGCGGTAAGAAGGAAGAAGCTGCTGCTCCGGCCGCCGCTCCTGAAGCTTCGGCTCCGGCTGCTGCCGCTCCGGCTGCTCCGGCTGCTTCGGACGCCGCTGCTGCTCCGGCTGCCCCGGCCGCTTCGGACGCCGCTGCTGCTCCGGCTGCTTCGGACGCTGCTGCATCGGCTCCGGCTGCTAAGCAGTAATCGCGTTTCTCGCGAGACGAAAAAGCCGACCTTCGGGTCGGCTTTTTCATGGGCGAGTGGGCTGCAACGTCCGGACAGTAACGACGACGCCCATCCGCCATTCAAAGTTGTTTCTGAATCTTACAAGCAGCCTCCGGCGAAGGCTATCGCACTCAAACGGTGCGCCAAAGCAGGCCCTCTTCCTGATCCGCGATCGGCACGTCGTCTACGCGAGCACCCAGCGGCATGGCGATGGCCTCGGCTGCCAATTGCGGCGTGTTGTTCTGCTTGGATAGATGCGCAGCCACAACCGTATGCAGCCCATCGTGGCGCACACGCGCGAGGATCGCAGCTGCTATGTCGTTGGCCAAGTGGCCAAAATCCCCGCCGATGCGACGCTTCAAGGACCACGGATAGGCTGAATTGGCCAGCATCTCGCGGTCGTGATTGCATTCGAGCACGAGGGCGTGCATGCCCGCCAGATGCGTGCAAAGGTATTCCGTCGACATCCCGGCATCGGTCAGCACACCCAGGCGTCGCGCACCGTCGTTGAAGACGAACTGCAGCGGCTCGCGCGCGTCGTGCGGCACGGTGTAAGGCAAGATTTGCAGATCGCCGACGGAGAACACATCGTCGGCGCGGCAGAAACGCACGGCTGCACGGTCGGCGCCGCGTAGGTTTTCGGTCGCGCGATATGTGCCGTGGCTGGTCCAGACGGGGATATTGAATTTGGCGGCAACCGCATAGGCGCTGCCAACGTGATCGCTATGCTCGTGCGTGACGAGGATGGCGTTCAGGGATTCCGGCGTACAGCCCAGGCGTTCAAGCCGCCGAACGGTCTCCCGGATACCGAAGCCGCAATCCAGCAGGATGCGCGTGCATGTCGCGCCGCTCGCGGATTCGACGAGCAGCGCATTCCCTTCACTGCCGCTGCCAAGGCTGGCGAATCTCAGTGTCATCGCCCACCTAGGCAGCTGTACTGCATGATGCCGATTACCGAAGTTGCTCGTCGAGCAGCGACAGGATGCGCTTGCCGATGTCGCCGGTCTGCGCGGAGCCATCGTCGTTCTGGACCAGCACGGTCGACGACGTGCCGGCATCCTTCACCACCACGCGGTAACGCTTGGCGCGCTTGAGATCTTCGATCTTCGTGCCCGAGAACAGGCGCGAGAAGAAGCCCGGTGCGTTCGCTTCGGCGCGCGTATCAGCGTAACGGACGAAGTACACGCCCTGCGAACGGTCACGGTCATCCACGGTAAAGTTCACGCGGTCCAGTGCCAGACCCACGGTACGCCAAGCACGATCAAAGGGCTCCGGTACCTGCAGGACCGGCTGGCCATTCGACTGCGTCAGCAACGACGGGCCGGTACGCGGGGCCGGCTCGGCTTTCGTGCCGTCTTGCACGGGGTGCGCAGCCTGCGTTTGCGCGAGCTTCTGCTGTGCGGCCTCCTTGCTGGCGCCCAGGCGCTGCATCAGGCGCGAGAGGAATTCGGCTTCGAGCTCCGGATCGGCCGGACGCGGCGTCCACACGGTTTGGTCCTTGGACGAACCGACCAGTTGTTCCTGCGCGCCGCGGTGCGAGATGTAGACCTCGACCGTGCCATTCGGGCCCTTCTCGATGCGGGTGCGGAACTTGTCGCGCTCAGACGTCGAGTACAGACCGTCGAACACCTTGCCGACGGTGCGGCGAATGATGTCCTGCGGAATCTTCGCGCGGTTCTCGGCCCAGTCGGTTTCCATGATGCCGGTCTCGGGCGAGTCGATCACCAGCAGGAAGCCAAGTTCCTGCCAGAAGGTGCGCAATTGCGGCCACAGGGCATCCGGCGTGGTCTTCACGACCAGCCAGCGCTGATTGCCATCACGCTCGATGCGCATGTCGGACACGGCAGGCAGCACGTTGTCGGTACCCGAGCCCGGCGTCGTGACCTTGGGCGCCGTCGACGTGTACGCCGACAGCGTCGTCGTGCCCGTGTCCGGTGCGGCATAGCGACGATCAGCCTGGATGCCGGTCAAGTCGGGCGGGATCTCAAGCGTCGGGCCCTTCTTGGCCTGCGATTTGTAATCGATGCGGTCCGGCTGCATCACCTCATTGACGGTATCGCAACCGGAAATCAGGGCAACCGACAGCGCGGCCAGCAACAGTTGAGCGGACGTCGCCACAGCCCCGCGACGGGTTTGGTGCAGTTTCATTGACTTGCGATCCTTCAGATGAGAACGATGGCTTAAGGGCCTGAGAAGCGCCTTGAAA
Source organism: Ralstonia sp. 1B3 (assembly GCF_036631435.1). Taxonomy (NCBI): domain Bacteria; kingdom Pseudomonadati; phylum Pseudomonadota; class Betaproteobacteria; order Burkholderiales; family Burkholderiaceae; genus Ralstonia; species Ralstonia sp. 1B3. The sequence continues at coordinate 45,851 of NZ_JAPNUG010000015.1, forward strand.
CAATCAGGAGAGCAGCCCGGCATCCTTCAAGGATGCGCGCACAACCTCGTGATACTGGGGTGCCAGCGGCGTCAACGGCAGGCGGATGCCGCCTTCCATCTTGCCCATGGCCTGGAGAGCCCACTTGACGGGGATCGGATTCGATTCGACGAACAGGTTCTTGTGCACCGACAGCAGTTGCATGTGGATGCGGCGAGCCGTTTCCACGTCGCCGCGCATGGCAGCGGCGCACAGCTCGTGCATGGCACGCGGCGCCACGTTGGCCGTCACGGAAATGTTGCCGTGGCCACCCAGCAGCATCAGCGCGATGGCCGTCGGATCGTCACCGCTGTAAATCTTGAATGAGGCCGGTGCGCCCTTGATGAGGTGTGCCGCGCGGTCGATGTTGCCGGTAGCTTCCTTCACGCCGATGATGCCCGGCACTTCAGCCAGACGCAGCATCGTTTCGACTGTCATATCGGCCACGGTGCGGCCCGGCACGTTGTACAGAATGACCGGCAGATCCACCGACTCGGCTACCTTGCGGAAGTGCAGATACATGCCTTCCTGCGTCGGCTTGTTGTAGTACGGCACGACCTGCAGCGAGGCATCGGCGCCCACTTGCTTGGCGTAGGCCGTCAGCTCGACCGCCTCGGTGGTGGAGTTGCCGCCGGTGCCGGCAATGATGGGAACGCGCTTGTTGGCCTGCTCGACCGCCACGCGGATCAGCTCACGGTGCTCTTCCACCGACACGGTCGGCGATTCACCGCTGGTGCCGACGATCACGATGCCGTCGGTGCCTTCGGCGATGTGCCAGTCGATGAGCTTGCGCAGGGACGGGAAATCAAGGCTGCCGTCCTCGTGCATGGGCGTGACGATGGCGACGAGACTGCCGGAAATCTGGATCATGGTTTCGAAAGCAGACAAAAGCGTGAACGTAAACAGTCGGATTGTACCGGATCGTCAGAACGGATTCGCCACATCTGAGACCCGCCAAGAGACGGGTAAGACGTCGTCCTCAGCAACTTCAAAGTGCGTAGCGCGGCGCAACCGCTCCAGCAGGCGCGCGGACCGCGCAAACCCGCTGCAAGTAAGCCTCCCGGGGCGATGCGAGAAAACCGTCTTCGTAGCCGATCACCCGCAACTGGCCTCGCACCGCGTCAAGCAATTCACCCGGCGCCAGCAGGAATGCCGGGTTCGACGGCTTCCCGACGGTTTCGTTTCCCGCGGCAAAGGTTTCGTAGATCAGCCGGCCACCCGGCGCGACGGCTGCCAGCAAGCGCGGCCAAAGCGGTCGGTGGAGGTAGTTCGTGACGACGACGGCATCGAAAGTGGCTCCGGCAGGCAACGGCCACGGGTTCCCTTCGATGTCGGCGACGATGGTTTGTGCGACGCTGGCGAGACCCGAAAGCGCCGCCGCGTCACGGTCGATGCCCGTTACCCGCAGGCCGCGCGCCGCGAGCCAGCGCACGTGGCGGCCACTGCCGCAAGCCACGTCCAGCACGGAAGCGCCCGCCGGCAGTTCAGCCGCCCAGCGCACCACCCAGGGCGACGGCGCAGCAAGCGTATGCGGATCCGATGCGGCAGCAGACATCAACGGCCCATCAGCTGTACGTCAGACCCATCGCCTCGCGCACCTCGCGCATGGTCTCTTGCGTGACCTTGCGGGCGTTGTCGCAACCATCGGCGATGATGGCGCGCAGCAACGACGGATCGTCCATGTATTTCTGGGCGCGCTCAAGCATCGGCTGTTGCTCGCGCAGGATGCCCTCGATCACGGGCTGCTTGCATTCCAGACAACCGATGCCCGCGCTGCGGCAGCCCTTCTGGACCCACTCTTTCGTGTCGGCATCGGAGTAGACCTGATGCAGCTGCCAGACCGGGCACTTGTCCGGGTCGCCCGGATCGGTGCGGCGCACGCGAGCCGGGTCGGTCGGCATGGTGCGAACCTTTTTCTCGACGGTTTCCTTGTCCTCGCGCATGCGGATCGTGTTGCCGTACGACTTGGACATCTTCTGGCCATCAAGGCCGGGCATGCGCGATGCCTCGGTCAGCAGCACCTGCGGCTCGGGCAGGATGATCTTGCGGGCACCTTCCAGGTAGCCGAACAGGCGTTCGCGGTCTCCCATCGAGAGGCTCTGCGACTCGGCCAGCAGTGCGCGCGCCTGCTCCAGGGCTTCGTCTTCACCACGTTCCTGGTAGGCCGTGCGCAGTTCCAGATACAGCTTGGCACGCTTGCCGCCGAGCTTCTTGGCCGCTTCCAGCGCCTTCTCTTCAAAGCCGGGTTCGCGTCCGTACAGATAGTTGAAGCGGCGGGCCACTTCGCGTGTCATCTCGACGTGCGGCACCTGGTCTTCGCCCACCGGCACGAAGCCGGCGCGGTAGATCAGGATGTCGGCCGCCTGCAGCAGCGGGTAGCCGAGGAAGCCGTAGGTGGAGAGATCCTTCTCCTTGAGCTTCTCGATCTGATCCTTGTACGTCGGCACGCGTTCGAGCCACCCCAGCGGCGTGCCCATCGAAAGCAGCAGGAACAGCTCGGCGTGCTCGGGCACACGGCTCTGGATGAAGAGCGTGGCCTGCGTCGGATCGACGCCGGCAGCCAGCCAGTCGATCAACATTTCCCACACCGATTCCTCGATCACCTCGGGCGACTCGTAGTGCGTGGTCAGCGCATGCCAGTCGGCGACGAAGAAGAAGCACGGGTACTCGGCTTGCAGCCGGACCCAGTTTTTCAGAACGCCGTGGTAATGCCCCAGGTGCAGCGCACCGGTCGGACGCATGCCAGAGAGAACGCGGTCAGGAAACATGTGGGAAATGGAGTTGAAGACTCAGGAAAACAGCATCTGCAACGGACTCAGAATCCACTGCAGCAGTTGAAACAGCAGCGCCATGATGGGGCGCATCCAGACATTGGTAATGACGTTGGAAATGATCAACGCCATCACGATGAAGAAGCCGAACGGCTCGATGCGCGACAGGCCCAGCGCCATACGGGGCGGCAAGAGCGCAGCCAGCACGCGTCCGCCATCGAGCGGTGGCAGCGGAAACATGTTGAAGGCCGCCATCACCATATTGACGAGAATGCCCGCGCGCGCCATGCCGATCAGGAACGGCTCGTTCACGCCGCCCACCGCGAACACAACCGCCAGCACGCCCCAAAAGATCGCCTGGACAAAGTTGGTGGCGGGGCCAGCGAGCGCCACCCACATGCCATGCCAGCGCGGATCCCGCAGATGGCCAAAGCGCACCGGCACCGGTTTGGCATAACCGAACACGAACGCGCCCTTGGTGGCGAAATACAGGAGCAGCGGCATCGCGATCGTGCCGATGGGATCGATGTGCCGCAGCGGATTGATGCTGATGCGGCCCATGACATAGGCCGTATCGTCGCCGAAATGCTTCGCAACATAGCCGTGCGCCGCCTCATGCAGCGTGATGGCAAACAGGACGGGAATCGCGTAAACCGCGATGTTCTGGATCAGTGTGGGGTCCATAGGCGGGCTATTGTAGCAAGCGCGCGCCGCACGACGGCGCCACGGAAGCACGCGCCAAGGCGTCGCCTACAAGCCCACGCGGGCAGGATCGCCCCGGCCCTGGCGCACGAGTTGGGGCTCGCCGCTCGTCAGGTCGATGACGGTGGTGGGTTCGGCCGGGGCCGGGCCGCCGTCGATGACGAGTTCGAGCTGCTTTTCGAGCCGATCGCGAATGGTCTCGGCCTCGTTGAGCGGCTCGTCGTCGCCGGGCAGTTGCAGCGTGGCGGAAAGCAGCGGCTCACCCAGTTCGGCCATCAGCGCCAGGGGAATCGCGTGTTCCGGTACGCGCAGGCCGATCGTCTTGCGCGACGGATGCGAAAGCCGGCGCGGCACCTCCTTGGTCGCCTCGAGCAGGAAGACGAACGGCCCGGGCGTCGCCGCCTTCAGCACGCGGTATTGCTTGTTGTCGACGCGCGCAAACGTGGCCAGCTCGGAAAGGTCACGGCACATCAGCGTCAGGTGGTGCTTTTCGTCGATGCCGCGTACGCGGCGCAGGCGCTCGACGGCGGATTTGTCGTCCAGATGGCAGGCGAGCGCGTAGCAGGAATCGGTAGGCAGCGCGACCAGGCCGCCGGCGCGGATGATCTCCGCCGCTTGGCGAATCAAGCGCCCTTGCGGCGTGGTCGGATGAATCTGGAAGAACTGGGACATGGCAGGCGCGCGCTCAGGACATCCACCGGCTCCAGACCGGCGTCAGGTTGTCGGGCAGCGGCGGCAGCGTGCCAAGCTCGACGCGGCCCTCACCCGGGCCGTGGAAATCTGAACCGCGCGACGCCAGCAGGCCGTAGCGGCGCGCGACGTCGGCATACAACGCGTATTGGTCGGGCGTATGGCTGCCGGTGATGACCTCGACGCCCTCGCCGCCCAGCGCCTTGAATTCGTCAAACAGGGCGCCGTGCTCGACCAGCGACAGCGTGTAGCGTCCTGGATGCGCCATCACTGCGACGCCACCCGCGCCTTTGATCCAGTTGATCGCATCGGCCAGGCGCGCCCAGCGATGCGGCACGTAGCCCGGCTTGCCGTCGCCGAGGTAGCGGTCGAACACCTCGTGGATATCCCGGCAGTGGCCGTGCTCGACGAGGAAGCGCGCGAAGTGGGTGCGCGAAACCATGTCCGGATTACCGGCATAGCGCAACGCGCCTTCATAGGCGCCTTCGATGCCCAGCTTGGCCAGCGCGGCGCTGATGTCTTCAGCGCGCGCGCAGCGACCGGAGCGTGTGCGCTCCAGGCCGAGCACCAGATCCGCGTTTTCCGGATCGATACCCAGGCCGACGATGTGCAGCGTGCGCCCTGCCCACGTGACTGAAATCTCCACACCAGAGAGGTAATCCATGCCCAGCGCCGTCGCGGCTTCGCGTGCGGCGACCTGTCCGCCCACTTCGTCGTGGTCGGTCAATGCCCAAAGTGTCACGCCGTGGGCAGCAGCGCGGGCGGCCACTTCGTGCGGCGCGAGCATGCCGTCCGACACCGTGGAATGACAGTGCAGATCAGCATTTCGGGCGGAGGCGGCGGAGAGATTTGGCATTCCGCCATTTTACTGCTGCGGCGCGCAACCGGGGGGCCATCCCGCCGAGGTTTGGCATCCGGAAGACCCGACTGCCCGTGACGGTGTTCGCGGCGCGCCGCTTGCTGCAGGCTATAGTGGCCGCATTGTTTCGTTCTCGACGCTTTGCCATGACTTCCGCCGCCACCCTCAACGCAGATTCCCCCAGCCCTTGGAGCAACGCATCGACGTGCTCGTCGTGGGGGCCGGGCCGGTGGGCCTGTTCGCGGCGTTCCAGGCGGGCGTGCTCGGCATGTCGTGTGTGCTGGTGGATGCATTGGACCGGCCGGGCGGCCAATGCACGGAGCTGTACCCGGAAAAGCCCATCTACGACATCCCGGCGCTGGTGTCATGCACGGCGCAGGAACTTGTCGATCGACTGATGGCCCAGTGCGCGCCATTCAACTACCCCATTCTCTGCAACCGACGCGCTGAGACCGTCGAAACGCTGGAAACCGAGCACGGCCAGCGCTTTCGCGTCACGACAAGCGCCGGCGACGTGTTCGACTGCGCCGCCGTCCTGATTACGGCGGGCAACGGCGCGTTCACGCCACAACGCGTGGCCTTGCCTGAAGCGGCCGCGCTGGAAGGCCGCCATCTCCATTACGCCGTGCGCGACACCGCGCGCTTTGCGGGCAAGCGCGTCGTCATTGCCGGCGGCGGGGATTCCGCGCTCGACTGGGCACTCGCGTTGCGCAAGGTGGCCGCACGCGTGACGCTGGTCCATCGGCGAGAGGGCTTCCGCGCGGCCGATGCGAGCGTTGCAGAAATGCGCGCCGCCGTCGCCGCCGGCGAAATGGACTTTGTGCTCGGCATGCTTTCGCGCCTGGACAGCACGCCCGACGGTACACTCACCGGCGCAGCCATCCGTGGGCGCGACGGCGAAACCGTGCTGCCCTGCGATGAACTGATTGCGCTATATGGGCTGGTCTCCGAGCCGGGCCCTATTGCCAACTGGGGCGTGGAAATGCGCGCGGGCCGGATCACGGTGGAAACAACGGCGTACGAGACCTCGCGCCCAGGCGTGTTTGCCGCCGGCGATATCGCGCTGTATCCGAACAAGCAGAAGCTGATTCTGTCGGGCTTCCACGAGGTGGCGATGGCGCTGCGGCGGGCTTACCGCTACGCGAATCCGGACAAGACGCTCGTACATACGCACTCGAGCAACGATGCGGGGCTGCAGACAAAGCTGCATGTCACGGCGGAATAAGTTATCGCATGCGCGCACCGTCGCTCTACGAAACTGTGCTGGGCGCGCGATATGCGGAACTGGCGCCGGCCGTGCAGACATTCCACCGAATGACCGGCGCGGTATCCCTGCACGGCGAGGTCGAAACGGAACCGCCCGCGTCGCGCCTCGCACGCGTGCTTGCATGGTGCATTCGCACGCCGCGGACACCGACGCGTGGCCCGATCCGCATCTCGCTCAACGCTGGCGCCACGGAAGAAACCTGGACGCGCCATTTCCCGCGCCACACGATGCGCTCGACGCTATCCCTGCACAAGGGGCGCCTCACAGAGCGGCTCGGCGCGGTGCGTCTGTTCTTTGCGCTGGAGGCGAATCACGGTGTGTTGCAGATGCGCCTGAAAGGCTTGCGCTTTCTCGGCATCCCGTGCCCTGCCTGGCTGCGGCCTGCCGTGTTGGCCGAAGAGTCCGGTGACGGTGACCGCTTCCATTTCAACGTCCGCGCCAGCCTGCCGTTGCTCGGCGTGGTGGCGGCGTATCGAGGTTATCTGGATCTGGCGACGGCGGAGCGCGCATGATCGTCGTCTACGATGCGCATTGCCTGCTGTGCAGCGGCTCCATCCAGTTTCTGCTGCGACATGATCGACAAGGCGTGCTGCGTTTTGCCTCCATGCAAGGCGACACCGGGCGACGGCTGCTCGCGCAGGCCGGCGTAAATCCGGATGACGTCGATACCGTCCTGTTCGTGCGTGACGGCCAAGCGTGGCGGGAAAGCGCTGCCGTCTTGCGCATCCTGCATGTGCTCGGCTGGCCGTGGCGGTTGGCATGGATCGGTTGGTTGATCCCTGCGGCACTGCGCGACGCCGTTTACCGCCGCGTCGCGCGCAACCGCTATCGATGGTTTGGGCGGTCAGACACCTGCATCCTGCCGCCGTCCGGCACGGCACAGCGGTTTCTCGATTGAGCTTCCGCTCAACGCTGCATGCAGAACTCTTCGATCAGCGCGGCAACCTGCTCCGGCTGGTCGTGATGCAGCATGTGGCCCGCATCCGCAATGAGCACCTCACGGAAATCAGGAAACGCCGCAAAGCGCGTCTTGAATTCGGCCAGCGGCACGTCGCCTGCAATGGCTTTTAGTGTGGGCGAATCGACTGCCTCAACGTGCAGCACGGGCGCGGTAACACGGCGCCAGATTTCCATCACCTCATCCAACCGATACAGCTGCGGATTGATGATCTTGTGCGCCGGGTCGCCAAGGATTTCCCAGCGGCCTTCGGCATTCCGGCTCGACCAGTGTTGCGCCAGAAATGCCGCCTTGTCGGCCGGCAAACGCGGATTCGTTTTCTGGAGGCGCGCGGCGACGTCTTCGACGGTGGCGTAAGTGTTGAGACGCGGCTTGTCCTTCAGTTCATCGAGCCAGCGCGCATAGCGGCGCGGCGCCTGCGAGGCCTTCGACGCCGACATGCCGAAGCCTTCCAGGTCGACCACGCGCCGAACGCGCTCGGGCCGGATGCCCGCGTACAGGCACACCACGTTGGCGCCGAGGCTGTGCCCGACCAGCGTCACCTGCCCTCGGGCTGATAGTGATCGATGATGGCTTCAAGGTCGGCCACGTAGTCGGCAAACCAGTAGCTCTCGACGCCGGGGGCATCGGTGGGTCGGGCAGTCCGGCCGTAGCCGCGCCAGTCGGGGGCCACGATATGCCAGCGCTCGCGCAGCGCATCGACCAGAAACTGGAACGATGCAGACACATCCATCCAACCATGAAACAGGAAGAGGATGGGCGCCCCCGGCTCGCCCCATTCGCGGATGTGGTAGCGCAGGCCGCGCACGGGCTGATAGGTCGAGCGGGAGGCCTGACGTGCGGCAGGCTGTGTGGTGGAGTCCATGGTTTCCGTCACCGAATAGAAATCGAACGATCGTTCTTTTTCTGGCGATTATAGCGGCGGATGGACAAGCCCGTAGCGCTTAGAACGAGGCTTCCAGCGCGGCAATTTCGTCGTCGTCGAAACCGGCCTGACGCCGGGCTTCAAGGTTGAACGGCCCGCGCAGACGCGGCGCTCCGTATTGCTCGGCCAGCTTGCGATACGTCGGCACGGGGTCCAGCCCCGCGCGCTCGCAGAGCCAACGGTACCAGCGGTTGCCGACCGCTACGTGCCCAATCTCGTCCCGCAGGATGATGTCGAGGATGCCTGCAGCCGCCATGTCGCCAGCCTGCGCGAGCTTGGCCCGGATCGGCGGTGAAGCATCGAGCCCGCGCGCTCCAGCGTGCGCGGCACGAGCGCCATGCGCGCGAGCGGATCGGCGGCGGTTTTCTCCGTCATTTGCCAGAGGCCGTCGTGGGCGGGATGATCGCCGTAGCGGCAATCGAGCGTGGCCAGATGGGCGGCAAGCAGCGAAAAGTGCGTCGCCTCTTCTGCCGCCACGCGCGTCCAGTCTTCGTAGAAAGCCACCGGCATGCCAGCAAAACGCCACACGGCGTCGAGCGCAAGATTGATGGCGTTGAATTCAATATGCGCGAGCGCGTGGAGCAAAGCGCCGCGACCGCGTGGCGTATCGATCGCACGGCGACGCGGAACCTCAGCAGGCGGCACGAGCACCGGAGCGTCGGGCCGCCCGGGCACACCGCTTTCCGGTGCCGCAATGGCTTCATCAATGCCCCAGCGCGCGGCGTCGACGCTCTTGGCGCGCTCGCCCAGACGCAGCGTGGCGTCCACCTTGCTGGCCGGATCGGTGAGACAGAGCGCGGCAAGGGCAGCATGACGGAGCGTGTCAGCGGGCGTTTGGTGGCGAGGTTGCGGAGCGGTCATCAGCGTACAATTTGGACTTTCCGCCATTTTAATTCGACGCATCGGCCTGCCTTGCCCGGCAAGCTTGAAGACGCGCCCTTTTCCCCCACCTACGCAGATTCTGGAGACCGATCGCATGGCCCTCTACCAACTCGGCGATGTTGCACCGACCATTGACGCCAACGCCTATGTGGCCCCTGAAGCGACCGTCATCGGCCGCGTGGAGCTGAAAGCACGCGCAAGCGTGGCCCGGCGCCGTCATCCGTGGCGACAACGAGCCGATTACCGTGGGCGAGGCCAGCAACGTGCAGGAAGGCTCGGTGCTGCACACCGACCCGGGCTGCCCGCTGAACATCGGCGACCGTGTAACGATCGGCCACCAGGCCATGCTGCATGGCTGCACGATCGGCGAAGGCTCGCTGATCGGCATCCAGGCGGTGGTGCTCAATCGCGCGGTGATCGGCAAGAACTGCCTGGTGGGCGCGGGCGCGATCGTCACCGAAGGCAAGGTCTTCGAAGACGGCACACTCATTCTGGGCGCGCCTGCGAAGGCCGTGCGCAAACTGACGGAAGACGACATCGCCAAGATGCACCTGAACACCGAAACGTATGCGGTGCGCCAGGCGATGTACAAGCAGCAACTGAAACGGATCGATGGATGACTGACGAGCTGAAGAAATTTGTATTCGACGCCGCGCCCGTGCGCGGTGAACTGGTGCGCCTGGAAGGGACGTGGCAAGAGGTGCTGGGCCGCCGCCGCTACCCTGCCCCGGTCAGTACGCTGCTGGGCGAGATGATGGCCGCCGCCGCGTTGCTGTCGGCCAACCTGAAGTTCAACGGCGCGCTCGTCATGCAGCTGCATGGCGACGGCCCAGTGCACATGCTGGTCGTCGAGTGCAACTCCGACCTGTCGATGCGCGCCACGGCCAAGATTGCCGAAGGCGCTGAGATTGCCGACGACACCACGCTGGCCGCCATGGTCAATGTGCACGGCAACGGACGCTTCGCCATCACGCTCGATCCGCAAGACAAGCTGCCCGGCCAGCAGCCGTATCAGGGCATCGTGCCGCTGTCGGACGAAAACGGGCCACTCGCGAGCATCACCGAGGTGCTTGAGCACTACATGCAGAGCTCTGAGCAGCTTGACACGCGCCTGTGGCTGGCGGCTGACAACAAGGTCGCGTCGGGTATGCTGCTGCAGCGCTTGCCTTCGTATGGCGGTGCGATGGAAGGCCGCACGGGCCACGCGCCCGCGCAGGTCGGCGAGACCGGCCAGCTGCTTCACCAGGACGTGGAGGAGCAAGACCTCGACACGTGGGAACGCGTGTGCCAACTCGGCAAGACGCTGCGCCGTGACGAATTGCTCGAGCAGCCCATCGACACGCTGATCAAGCGGCTGTACTGGGAAGAAATGGAAGCCGCGGGCATCCGCATGTTCGAGCCGCAGAGCCCGCGTTTTCGCTGCTCGTGCTCTCGGCTGCGCGTGGGCTCCATGCTGCGCACGCTGGGTCAACCCGAGGTCGACAGCATTCTGGAAGAGCGTGGCAAGGTGGAAATCGACTGCGAATTCTGCGGCCAGCACTACAGCTTTGACGCCGTCGACTGTGCTCAGCTCTTCGCTCAGGAGACCGTCGCACAAGGTATCCAGAGCGCATCCGACCAGCGCCACTGAGCACGGCGACATAGTATGAAGTGCGCGTGGCGCGCGGCACTTATCGGTGCCGCCCACGCTCTAAATCGCCGGATCCGTCATCTGCCGCTTGCTGCGGAACGCACCATGCTCAAGCTCACTTCCTCGTCCTTGCCATCCCTGAATTTCGCTCGCGCGTTGGCACTGCCGATTGGTGCGGCACTGCTGGCTTCGGCCTGCGTCGCCGTGCCGCGTGGCCCGGGCGGCACACCCTACACCGCCCGGCTGCAGGACGATACGCAGGCTGCGCCACCGGTGGCGTTATCGGCGGAAGACCGCAAGAAGCTGGACGCGCTGAATGCGAAGGCGCTACGCGAATCCGATCAAGCCATCCGACGCGATGCCGAAGCGCGCGCCTATGCGACGACGCCGTACTACGCGCCGTATCCATACTACGGAGGCTATTCGGTGTACTACGGCAGCGGATGGCGCCACCGTGGCGGCTGGGGCGTCAGCTACGGCGCCCCCGTGTGGGGCTATCCGTACTACTGGTAAATCCGGGAATTTGTCTTCAAGACGAACGCGCATGCAGGGCGCGTGGCCCAGCGGACTCAGTGATGCAGCTGCTGTCCTGCCGGAGGAGGAGGCGGCGGCGGGGTTTCGCTGGTTTTCGGGGCCGGCGCGACGAACTGCACGAAGCCTTCGTCGTCCTTCACCATGCCCAGCTCATAGCGCGCGCGCTCTTCAATGGCGCCCGTGCCTTCCTTCAGATCCTTCACTTCGCCTTCAAGCTTGGCGTTGCGCTGCTTCAGTTCAGCGTTGCGCTGATTCTGCGCCGTCACCTGCTTCTGCATGTCCCACACGCAGCCAGCCGCCCTTGCCCAGCCAAAGCGGGTACTGGATGGCAAGCAGCAACAGCAGCAGGAACAGCGTAATCAGGCGCATAGAGGCAAGCGTTGGCGGTACTCGGGCCCCAAATACCATGCGACCGCCAGAGCGGCGGTCGCACAGTCATGCGGGGCAAAACTGCGAAGGATTATCGCAGGTTATAGAACGCCGACTTGCCCGGGTAGCTGGCGATATCACCGAGGTCTTCCTCGATGCGCAGCAGCTGGTTGTACTTGGCCATGCGATCCGAGCGCGACAGCGAACCGGTCTTGATCTGGCCGGCGTTCGTGCCAACAGCGATGTCGGCGATCGTGCTGTCTTCGGTTTCGCCCGAGCGGTGCGAGATCACGGCGGTGTAGCCGGCGCGCTTGGCCATCTCGATGGCGGCGAACGTCTCGGTCAGCGTGCCGATCTGGTTGATCTTGATGAGGATCGAGTTGGCGATGCCCTTCTCGATACCTTCCTTCAGGATCTTGGTGTTGGTGACGAACAGATCGTCGCCCACCAGCTGCACCTTCTTGCCGAGCTTCTCGGTCAGGGCCTTCCAGCCTGCCCAGTCGCTCTCGTGCATGCCGTCTTCGATCGACACGATCGGGAACTTGTCAGCCAGGTTCGCCAGGTAGTTGGCAAAGTCTTCCGACGACAGCTGCAGGCCCTCGCCTTCCAGGTGGTACTTGCCATCCTTGTAGAACTCGGACGCGGCGCAATCCAGCGCCAGCAGCACGTCTTCGCCAGCCTTGTAGCCGGCCTGCTCGATGGCCGACAGGATGGTGTTCAGGCACTCTTCGTTGCTGGCGAAGTTCGGTGCGAAACCGCCTTCGTCGCCCACGGCCGTGCTCATGCCCTTGTCAGCCAGGATCTTCTTCAGCGCGTGGAAGATCTCTGCGCCGCAGCGCAGGGCTTCACGGAAGCTCGACTGGCCGACCGGCATCACCATGAATTCCTGGATGTCCAGGCTGTTGTTGGCGTGCGCGCCGCCGTTGACGATGTTCATCATCGGCACCGGCATCTGCATGGCGCCCGAGCCGCCGAAGTAGCGGTACAGCGGCAGGCCGGCTTCCTCAGCAGCGGCCTTGGCGACGGCCATCGACACGGCCAGCATGGCGTTTGCGCCCAGGCGGCTCTTGTTCTCGGTGCCGTCCAGGTCGATCAGGGTGCGGTCCAGGAACGCCTGTTCCGATGCGTCCAGGCCCATGATGGCCTCGGAGATCTCGGTGTTGATGTGCTCGACGGCCTTGAGCACGCCCTTGCCCAGGTAGCGCGACTTGTCACCGTCACGCAGTTCGATGGCTTCGCGCGAGCCGGTGGATGCACCCGACGGCACCGCTGCACGGCCCATCACGCCCGATTCGAGCAGCACGTCGCATTCGACGGTGGGGTTGCCGCGCGAGTCCAGCACTTCGCGACCGATGATATCTACGATGGCACTCATGAAAATCCCTCTTGGTGTCTTAAAGCAGGTAATGCTACGAGGTCGACGGGCGGCTTAAACGCCTTCGACCACGATCATGTTCATGTGGGCAGCCTTGGCGCGCGCATTGCGGGCAGCGAGATATTCCTCGCTGTCGTAGAACGCCTTGGCAGCGTCGTAGCTCGGGAACTTGAGCACGACGATGCGGGTGGGGTTCCACTCGCCTTCCAGTTGCTCGGTCTTGCCGCCGCGCACCAGCGGCTCGGCGCCATGCGCTTGCATGGCCTTGGTCGACAGCGTCTTGTATTGCTCGTACTGCACGGGGTCTGTCACGTCCACGTACGCGAGGATGTAGCCAGCGGCCATGTGTCTCTCTCCGGAAGCCAAAACGAAAGCTGAACTGAGCGGAACCGAAAACGACAGCGGCGGCTGGTGTGGGCCGCCGATGGTCGGAAGAATCAGTCGAACTGATTTTCCAGGAAACCGCTGCGCTTGGTGAGCGCATCCAGTTCTTTCAGTACTGACAGCAAGTCTTTCATGCGGCGCAGCGGCACGGCATTCGGGCCATCTGATTTGGCGCATGCCGGATCGGGGTGCGTTTCCATGAAGACACCCGAAACCCCCACGGCGATGGCGGCACGGGCCAGCACCGGCACGAACTCGCGCTGACCGCCCGAGCTGGTGCCCTGGCCGCCCGGCAGCTGCACCGAATGCGTAGCGTCGAACACCACCGGCGCCCCGTCTCGCGCATGATCGCCAGCGAGCGCATGTCCGACACGAGATTGTTGTAACCGAACGAAGCGCCACGCTCGCAGGCCATGAAGTTGTCTTCCGGCAGGCCGGCATCGCGAGCCGCGTGACGCGCCTTGTCGATGACGTTCTTCATGTCGTGCGGCGCGAGAAACTGGCCCTTCTTGATGTTGACGGGCTTGCCGCTCTGCGCGCAAGCACGGATGAAATCGGTCTGGCGGCACAGGAACGCCGGCGTCTGCAGGACGTCCACGACCTCCGCTACCGGCTTAATCTCGTCGATCTCGTGGATGTCGGTCAGCACCGGCACGCCCACCTGGCGGCGCACTTCCGCCAGGATGCGCAGGCCCTCTTCCATGCCCAAGCCGCGGAACGAAGCGTCCGACGAGCGGTTGGCCTTGTCGAACGACGACTTGTAGATGAACGGAATGCCCAGCGCCCCGGTGATTTCCTTGAGCGTGCCGGCGGTGTCGATCGCCATCTGCTCGGATTCGATCACGCAAGTGCCGGCAATCAGGAAGAACGGTTTGTCGAGGCCGACTTCGAAATCGCAGAGTTTCATCGTATTTCCCGTGCGCCAGCGCGTTAGGCGACAGCGCGTTGCGCGGTCTGGTTGTGATGCGCCAGCGCGGCTTCCACGTAGGCCTTGAACAGCGGGTGGCCGTCACGCGGCGTCGAGGTGAATTCGGATGGAACTGCACGCCGACGAACCACGGGTGCATCGACGCCGGCAGTTCCATCATTTCCGGCAGGTTTTCCGACGGCGTACGGGCGGAGATGATCATCCCGGCCTTTTCCAGCTGCGGCACGTAGTGGTTGTTCACCTCGTAGCGATGGCGATGGCGTTCGTTGACTTCCGCACCGTAGATCGCTGCCGCCTTGGTGCCCGGCTGAACCGGCACGCGCTGCGAGCCCAGGCGCATGGTGCCGCCCATGTCGGAGTCGGCCGAGCGCTTTTCAACGCGGCCATCGCGGTCCAGCCATTCGGTGATGAGCGCGACCACCGGGTGTTCGGTCTCGTCGTTGAATTCCGTGCTGTTGGCGTCCTTCATGCCGGCCAGATGGCGCGCAAATTCAATCACGGCCAACTGCATCCCCAGGCAGATGCCAAGGTACGGCACGCCTTTTTCGCGCGCATATTGAATTGCGCGGATCTTGCCTTCCGTACCGCGCTTGCCAAAGCCGCCCGGCACCAGCACCGCGTCGAGCGTGTCCAGCACCTGCGTATGGCCCGATTCGAGCTCTTCCGAATCGATGTACTCGATATTGACGCGCGTCGAAGTGTGCAGGCCGGCGTGGCGCAGCGCTTCGATCAGCGACTTGTACGACTCGGTCAGGTCAACGTACTTGCCGACCATGCCGATGGTGATCTCGTGCTGCGGATTTTCCAGCGTGTGCACCATGTGCGCCCACACGGACAGGTCCGCCGGCGGCGCTTCGATGCGCAGCTCTTCGCAGATGATGCGATCCAGCCCCTGCTCGTTGAGCATCTGCGGGATCTTGTAGATGGTGTCGACATCCCACACCGAGATGACCGCGTCTTGCGGCATGTTGGCGAAGAGCGAAATCTTCGCGCGTTCATCGTCGGGAATCGGGCGGTCGGCGCGGCACAGCAGCGCGGTCGGCTGCACGCCGATTTCGCGCAGCTTCTGCACCGAGTGCTGGGTCGGCTTGGTCTTCAGCTCGCCGGCGCTGGCAATGAACGGCACCAGCGTCAGGTGCGCAAACGCCACCTGGTTGCGGCCCAGGCGCAGGCTCATCTGGCGAGCGGCCTCCAGGAACGGCAGCGATTCGATATCGCCCACCGTACCGCCGATTTCCACGATCGCCACATCGGCCTTGCCGTCGTGCGATGCAGCGGCGCCGCGCTCGATGAACGCCTGGATTTCGTTGGTGATATGCGGAATGACCTGCACCGTCTTGCCGAGATACTCGCCGCGACGCTCCTTGCGGATCACGGATTCGTAAATCTGGCCGGTGGTGAAGTTGTTCGCCTTGCGCATCTTGGCCGAGACGAAACGCTCGTAGTGGCCAAGATCGAGGTCGGTTTCTGCGCCGTCCTCGGTCACAAACACTTCGCCGTGCTGGAACGGGCTCATCGTGCCCGGGTCGACGTTGATGTAAGGATCGAGTTTGAGGAGGGTGACTTTGAGGCCGCGCGACTCAAGAATGGCCGCGAGCGAGGCGGCGGCGATGCCCTTGCCGAGTGAGGACACTACGCCACCGGTAACGAATACGAACTTGGTCATGACCTAGCTTGCCGGGAAAGCCGGATTATAGCAAAGGTCCCCCCTTCGATCCGTGACAGATCGGTGGAATTTGCCTTGAGGCCGCTTCACCTACGCGGCGTGCCGCATGGCGCCTGCGTTGGCGCGCATTTCGTTGATCAGCTCACGGATCAACCCGGCCGTTTCCAGTGGTTTTTCCATCGGATAGAGATGGCTGCCCTCGATCCAGCGCAGCCTGCTGCCGACGATGCGCCGCGTGGCACCCAGTCCGACCTGCCGGATCTCACGCGAACGCGTGCCCGCCACAAAACTGACCGGGAACGCCGTACCGCCGGCCACCTTGCGCCCCATGTTGGTCGGCAACGTCCGATAGATCTGGTATTCGATTTCGCGTGAGAAACGCAGTGTGCGTTCGTGGTCACGGCCGGTGGGCTCGGTACCGTGCTCAACGTAGTCGCGCAGCACGTCTTCATCCCAACGATCGAACTTCCGCTTGGCTTTGAAGTGGCTCCAGACGGCATCGCGATCGGGCCAGAGGTGACGCCGGTTCTTCGTCGCGGCGGCTGGCGACTGGCTTTCATCGATGTCCAGCCATTGCGCGACGCGCAGCAGCTTGGCCCGCCATCCCGCGATGATCGGCGAATCGAGCATCACGACGCCGCGCACGCGCTCGGGCCTGCGCAGCGCCGCCATCAGGCTCAGGAAACCACCGAGCGAATGCCCCACCAGCCAGACCGGCTCGGCCTGCCCATCGATTTCGGCGAGCAGCTCTTTCACCAGCCCCGGCCAGGAACGCGTGACCGGAAAACGCGGGTCATGCCCGAAGCGTTCCACGGCACGGATGTCGAATTCGTCACTCAGCACGCCCAGCATCTTGCGATACGTCCCCACGGGGAAGCCGTTGGCATGCGAAAAAAGCATCACATCGCGCATCGCAAGTCCCTCTTCCGTTCAACGCGACTTTTGCGTTCCGCCGGCCACGCGCTGCATCGTGGAGACCTGCTCCAGCACAGGGGCGGGCGCGCGTTCCGGCGCGGCGGGCGTGTCGGGCGCGGGCGGTGCAATGCGCACGGGGCCCACTTCTGCAGAAGGATGCCCCTCCCGGCGCAGCGGGTGCGACGGCGAAGTGCCGGTTTCCCAATCGGGATCGTCGATTTCGGCAAACACCTGGCGCAGACGCTTGCCCCAGGTGCCGCGAATCATCGCGAAATAGGGGTTCTCTTCATCGATGGCGACAAAGCGCGTCACGCGCAGGGAGTCAGCCTCGTAGACCAGCAGATCCAGCGGCAAACCCACGGAAATATTCGACTTCAGCGTCGAATCCATCGAGATCAGCGCGCATTTTGCGGCTTCATCCAACGGCAGCCCCGGACTGACGACGCGGTCGATGATGGGCTTGCCGTACTTCGCTTCGCCGATCTGGAAATAGCAGTTCTCGGGCGTGGCCTCAATGAAGTTTCCAGCCGCGTAGACGTTGAACAGGCGCGGCCGTTCTGCGCCGATTTGTCCGCCAAAGATGATGCTGACGTTGAAGTCGATCTTGGCCTTGGCCAGTGCCGCGGCATCGCGGTCGTAGACATCGCGCACGGCCTCGCCAACGATCGTGGCTGCCTCGAACATGTCACGCGCCGTCCAGAGCGAGCGGGGCTTGCCGCGCGCTTCGGTCAGCACCTGACGCACCGCCTGGCTGATGGCGAGATTGCCCGCCGTCAGCAGCACCATGACGCGATCGCCTTCGCGTTCGAAGACGGTCATCTTGCGAAACGTGGAAATCGCGTCCACGCCCGCATTGGTACGGGAGTCGGACAGGAACACAAGGCCTGCGTCCAGGCGCATGGCGACGCAATAAGTCATGGGCGAAGCAACAAACGGAAAAATCGGTCGGATGAGGGCATTCTAGCGCGCCGACCGGAACCCAACCGCGCGCTTGGAAGGGAAGCTCAGCTCACTCCGGCGTCGGCGGGCAGCGGTTCAATGGAGATGCTGACGTCGAGTGTCTCGGCACCTCCGCCCTGCCGCACGCCGCGAACCGGTGCGGCGGACTGATAGTCGCGGCCAACCGCCAAGCGGATGTGGCGCGCATCGGTAAAGCATTGGTGGGTGACGTCGATGCTGCACCACGTGTGCGATTCGGCATCGAGGCAGACGTCTGCCCAGGCGTGGCTGGCGAGGTCTTCTTCCCCCACCGCATGGAAATAGCCGCTGACATAGCGTGCCGGCACGCCGAGGGCCCGGCAGCATGCGACCATCACTTGTGCCTGGTCCTGGCATACGCCGGTGCCCAGGCCAAACGCCTCCGCAGCCGTCGTGCCGACGTGGGTGGTGTTCGGTTTGTAACGCACGCGCGTGGCAATGGCATGCGCCAGGCGCACTGCAGATTCTGCGTCGCCCGGCACCAGTGCGTGCTCGCGCGCAAAGGCGATCATCTCAGGCGGTGCGGAAGTCAGCGGCGTGGCGCTCAGGAAATACAGCGGCGAAACGCGATAGCGCCCTTCCCCGGGCGCATCGACAAACCGCTGGCTGCCCGGCGAGCCCGAAGGAAACGCCTCGACAATGCCGCGCGCGTCGATGATCACGTCTTCCGTACGATTGCCCAGCGTGAAGTGATGGACGACGTTGCCGAAACCGTCGGTGGCGCGCGTGAGGTTGCCGGGGGCGTGGATCTGCCAGCTGTCTACCTGCTGCAGCTCGCCGCTGCGAGGCGTCAGCCGCAACTCGTGCACGCTGTGGCGCAGCGGCTCGGCATAACGGTAGACCGTCGTATGTCGAATTTGGTATTTCACGATGACACGGGCGCCACGCGAAAGCGGCGCCCGATGTATGCACAATGTCCTGCACGTCACGCCACCTCGAGCGGCACCAGGAAATCCTGGCTGATGCCGTTGCCCAGGTCGCCGATCCGCTCCAGGAAGTTGGTCAGCCAGGCATGCAGGCCGACCGCAAAAATATCTTCGATGCGGGCGTACCGCAGGTCGGCGTGCAGTTTACCAGCGCGGCGCTCGGTCTCCGCCGATTGGCTGTTGCGCACGGTCGAAAGAATCGCAACGACCTCGTCCATGCTGGCCAGCAGCGAACGCGGCATGTCGCTGCGCAGAATCAGCAGCTCCGCCACGCGCGTCGGCGTGATGACGTTTCGATAGATCTTGCGGTAGACCTCGAAGCCCGACACGGAGCGCAGCGTGGCCGCCCAGTGATAGAAGTCGCCCTGCTCTGCAGCGGCTTCATCGCGCGTGGGCGTGGACTGGAATTTCACGTCAAGTAGCCGCGCCGTGTTATCGGCGCGCTCCAGAAACGTGCCCAGGCGCATGAAGTGGAACGCGTCGTCGGTCAACATGGTGCCGACCTGCACGCCGCGCGACAGATGCGAGCGGAACTTCACCCACTCGAAGAATTGCGACGGATCCTCGCGCAGCATGCCTTCGGCAATCAGGCGCTGCACGTCGAGCCACGTGGTGTTGATGGTTTCCCACACCTCGGTTGTGAGCGAGCCACGTACGGCTCGGGCGTTCTCGCGGGCGCCGCGCAGGCAGCTCATGATCGACGACGGGTTGGTCATGTCGCGCACCATGAAGTCAATCACGTCGTCGCGCGAAAGCAAGCCGTAGCGGTCGGCGAAAACTCGCGTGAGCTCGGAAATATCGAGCATCGCCCACCAGCCCTGCTCTGCCACTTCGGCCGATTGCGGCATCAGCGACGTCTGGTAGTTCACGTCGAGCATGCGGGCGGTGTTCTCGGCGCGTTCGGTGTAGCGTGCCATCCAGAAAAGGTGGTCTGCGGTGCGGCTGAGCATGGCGTTCCCTTCTACGTATTCGATATGCGATTGATCGACTGCCAGTTGCGACACAGCGCGAGCGCTCAGCGCTCCAGCACCCAGGTGTCCTTCGTGCCGCCGCCCTGCGACGAGTTCACCACCAGCGATCCAGCCCGCAACGCCACGCGCGTGAGACCGCCCGGCACCATGCGGACGTCCTTGCCGGACAGCACGAACGGCCGCAGATCGATGTGGCGCGGCGCGATACCGGCTTCCACATACGTCGGGCACGTCGACAGCGCCAAGGTTGGCTGGGCGATGTACTGATCGGGCGAGCCTTCACCACCTCGCGGAAAGCGGCAATCTCCTCCTGCGTGGCGGCCGGACCGACCAGCATGCCGTAGCCGCCCGCGCCGTGCGTCTCCTTGACCACCAGCTCGCCCATGTGGTCGAGCACGTATTGCAGGTCATCCGGCCGGCGGCACATGTACGTCGGCACGTTATTGAGGACCGGTTCCTCGCCGAGGTAGAAGCGGATCATGTCCGGCACATACGGATAGATCGACTTGTCGTCTGCCACGCCGGTGCCGATGGCATTGCAGATGGTCACGTTGCCCGCGCGATAAACGGACAGCAGCCCCGCGGCGCCCAACGAAGAATCCGGACGGAACACAAGCGGATCGAGGAAGTCGTCGTCCACACGGCGGTAGATGACGTCGATGCGCTGCGGACCCTGCGTCGTGCGCATGTAGAGATGGTCGTCCTGCACGAACAGATCGTGCCCCTCCACCAGCTCGACGCCCATCTGCTGCGCCAGGAACGCATGTTCGAAATACGCGGAGTTGTACATGCCGGGCGTGAGCACCACCACCGTCGGGTCGGCAATGTTCTGCGGCGAGACGCTGCGCAGCATGTCGAGCAGCATGTCGGGGTAATGCGCGACGGGCGCCACACGATTGCGTGCGAACAACTCCGGAAACAGCCGCATCATCATCTTGCGGTTTTCCAGCATGTACGACACACCGGAAGGCACGCGCAGGTTGTCTTCCAGCACGTAGAACTCGCCCTCGCCGGCGCGCACGATGTCAATGCCGGCCACGTGCGCATAGATGTCGCGCGGCACGTCCACGCCAAGCATGTCCGGGCGGTATTGGGCGTTGTTGTAGATCTGGTCGGGCGGGATGACACCGGCGCGAAGGATGTTCTGCTCGTGATAGATATCGTGCAGGAAGCGGTTCAGTGCATCGACGCGCTGCCGCAACCCGCTCGAGCTTCGCCCATTCGCTCGCCGGGAAGATGCGCGGAATGATGTCGAACGGGATCGTACGTTCGGTGCCGCTGTTCGATTCGTCCTTGTCGCCGTAGACGGCAAAGGTGATGCCGACGCGGCGGAAGATCAGGTCTGCCTCGGCGCGCTTGTTCTGCAGCGTTGTGGCGGATTGCGCGCCCAGCCATTCGGCGAAACGTCCGTAGTGGCTGCGAACCTCGCCCTGCTGGACGAGCGCTGCCGGGGCCGGTTCGGCGGCATGGGGGCTGCGGTCCCCGTCATGCCAGTTGAGCATTTCATCGTAGAACCGGACTGCCATGCTTTTCTCCCCTGACGGCGCCGCGCGATGTACGCGGCACGTGGTTTTTATAGCACAGCGGTTTTGCCCCCCACAATGGGGCCAACCCGTTGTGCCACCAAGTTTTCACGGCTGGGCGTCGAGGTCGCCAGTGGCCGTTGCCAGGGGTTCCACTTCCTGTGCGGAAGACCAGTACCGCGGACGCATGGTGCGCGCGGTCTGGATGTCCAGCACATCGCCGTCGGTCTGAATGACGACGGCACCGGTCTTGTCCGTGCGCAAACCGTCGATGTCGCGCGCTACGTAGCGCTGCCAAACCTGCGGATGCGGATGTCCGTACCGATTGCGGTAGCCGACCTGGAAAACCGCCACCTGCGGAGAAACCGCGTTCAGGAACGCGCCGCTGGAGCTTGTCTTGCTGCCGTGATGGGGCACAAGCAAGATGTCTGCCATCAGGGGCTCGGGCGCTTCGGCAGCGATGAGGGCGTTTTCCTGCGCGGCTTCGATATCACCGGTCAGCAAAGCGGCGTGGCGGCCATTGGCAATACGCAGTACGCAACTGCGGGCGTTGCTGGACACGCGCTCGCGTTGCGCCGGCAGGCGGCAGGGGTGCAGCACCTCAAAGACAACACCGTCCCAAGTCCATGCTTGCCCGGCCAAACAGTCGGCAAAGCGAATCCCGTTCTCGTCGGCCACGCCGCGCAAAGCATGCCCTGGAGGTAAAGACGCCAACATGGTGCGCACCGGCACCGCACCGATCACCGTTTCGGTGCCACCAGCGTGGTCGCTGTCTTCATGGCTGACAACAAGCGCGTCAAGCGCATCCACCCCATGGGCGCGCAGATAGGGCGTGATGACGCGCCCTGCGGCATCCGCGTGGTCGCTGTAGCGCGGGCCGGTATCGAACAAGAGGCGATGGTTAGCCGTTTCGACCAACGCCGCAGCGCCCTGGCCGATGTCGAACGCGACGAGCCGGAATTCGCCAGGCGATGGCAACGGCACGCGCGCCAGCACCAGGGGCAAGAGGAGCAAGGCACCCTGGGCGCGCCATGCCCAGGCGCGCATGCCGCCCGGCACCAGCAAAAGCGCCGCGCCAACCATCGACAGCAGCAACGCCCACATGGGCGCAACCGGCGCAACCCAGACTGACCAGCGCGGCGTCGCCAGCCATTCAAGCCAAACGACGAGCCAGCGGAAGCTCGCTTCGGCCAACATCAGCACGGGCTGCGCCAGTGGCTCCGGGAGCGCCGCCCCGATCAGCGCCAACGGCGTCGTCACAAAACTCACCGAGGGAATCGCCAGCCCATTGGCCGCCGTGGAAACCACCGAGGTCTGCTGGAACAAGAGCAAGGTCAACGGCAACAGGCCGAACGTGACGGCAAACTGGATCCGCGTAGCGCCCGCCATTGCCCTCCGGCTGCGCTCGATCCAACTATCTGTTTTGCCATCATTGGCCCGACCATCGAGCGCCATCTGGGCGGCGATGAAGATGATCGCCACCGCTCCGAACGACAGCCAGAACCCCGCCGACATGACCGCCCACGGATCCACCACCGCCACCACGGCCGCCGCCCAGCACAGCGAGAGGCTGGCCGGCACATTGCGATCCGTCAGCCGGGCGATGGCCACGGTAGACAACATCAGGAGCGTGCGCTGTGCCGGCACGCCCATCCCAGCGAGCAGGCAGTAGCCGAACGCTGCAAGCATGGCCGCGATGGCGCCCGCACGAGGGGCCGGCATGCGCAACGGCAATGGTGTGCGCAGCCAGCGCGCCAGCCCGAAAGACCGACGCCACAGCGCCATCCACAGCGCTGCGAACAACCCGGCAATCATCGTGATGTGCAACCCGGAAATACTGACGAGGTGGCTGATGCCGGTGCGGCGGAACAGCTCCC
The DNA here is from genome assembly GCF_036631435.1 of Ralstonia sp. 1B3. Taxonomy (NCBI): domain Bacteria; kingdom Pseudomonadati; phylum Pseudomonadota; class Betaproteobacteria; order Burkholderiales; family Burkholderiaceae; genus Ralstonia; species Ralstonia sp. 1B3. Next base: position 68,999 of record NZ_JAPNUG010000015.1, read on the forward strand.
AGTCGTCGCGGGCGATGCCGCTCTGGTCGCCCACCACCAGGGCGACGATGACCGCCGCGTAGCCCGCATCGGGCAAGGCATCGAGGATGTGGCGTCGCACGCTGGCCCGCCAGCGCTCCACGCCAATCCCGAAACCAGTGCCCGCCCCATCCACCGCGATGTTCTGTGCGCGCTTGCCTGTCCGCACATAGCCGACCGCACGGATGTTGTCGGCGAGCATCGCGTATTCGCCGTCGAAGCCGCCCGGGTTGATCAGGCTGTGCGGGCGCTTCAGGCGCAGCGTCAGTTGCCAGCGTTGGCCGGGCTGCAGATCGGGGATGCCGGCACGTCGGTCTGGCTTTGCATCTTCCTCCCCACATTGCCCCACGTCCGTGCGCCATACCAGGACAGGCGCACGCGGGGCGGCACGGCATCACCCGCATTGCTGGATTCGATGTGGAAGAGAAAGCGCGTGGCGTCATCACCGGTCTGCGGCAGCTCGGCCACCACGCCGGTCGCGATGATGTCCTTGCCTTCCCACGCAGGACTGAGCGCGACGGCCAAGCGCTGCTGCGCGCGCCAATCGCTCCAACCAAAGCCCGCGGCAATGGTGCTGGCGACGAGCAACACAGGAAACAGCATCGGCAAACGCCGCGTGACACCGGCCAGCGACAGACAGAGCACCAGCACGCCAAGCGGCAGCCACACCGGCGGCAGCGTCGCCTGCATCTGCAATGCAACACAGCCGGCAACAAAGCCGATCAACCCGAGACGCATGTGCGGGCGTCAGGCTTGCAGGAGCGCTGCCAGGCGGGGAATGGCGTCGATGCTGTTGCGGCGCGCCTGGTCGGCCAGCGCGTCGATAGAGATGCCGCGCAGTTGCGCCATTGCGTCGGCAATGCGGGCGACTTCCGTGGGCGCATTGCGCACGGCGCCCTGCTCGCCAAACTGGTCGTCGGCAAGCCAGGCGGGGGCCAGGTCGGGCGCGTCGGTTTCCAGCACGATCGACTCGATCGGCATTTCCTGCGCCAGCCGGCGCACTCGGTGGGCGCGGGAGAAGGTGAAGACGCCGCCAAACCCGAGCTTGAAGCCGGAATCGACAAAGCGACGCGCCTGTTCCGAGCTGCCGTTGAACGCATGCGCAATGCCGCGCACGCCCGCCTTGGCGGCGGCGCTCCACACCTGATCCTGCGACTTGCGCACGTGCATCAGCACAGGCAGATCGAATTCGCGTGCGATACGCAATTGCGCGCGGAACACGGCGCTCTGCCGTTCAACGTCGTAATCGGGAATGAAGAAATCGAGACCGATTTCGCCCACGGCCACGAAACGCGGGTCGTCCATTGACGCAGCAACCTGGCGGCGCAGTTCCAGCAGGTCGTCGTCGCTGGCCTGCGCAGCGTAGATCGGATGGATGCCCAGCGCATAAGTGCAGCCGGCATGCCGATGTGCCAGCGCCCGCACCGTGTCGAAATTCCAGCGCGCCACCGCCGGCACGACGATGTGATTGACGCCCGTCGCACGCGCCTGTGCGACGACCGCATCACGGTCGGCATCAAAGTCGCTGGCATCGAGGTGGCAATGGGTGTCGATCCACATGGTCAGTTCGGCGTTGGGAAAGGCGGCAACGTACCGGAAAGCGAAGCGTTCTGGAATCCGCCTTTTCCGATCATGCCGCCCGGCTCAGCGCTCCTGGTGCAGATGGCCGTCGCGCAGGCGGAAGATGCGGTCGCAACGGCCGGCCAGTTCAATATCGTGCGTGACGATGACAAAGCTCGTGCCCAGCGTGCGTGTGAGTTCCAGCATCAGGTCAAACACTTCACCGGCGGTGTGATCGTCGAGATTGCCGGTGGGCTCATCCGCCAGCACGCAAGCCGGAGACCCGACGAGCGCGCGCGCAATCGCCACGCGCTGGCGCTCGCCGCCGGACAGCTCGCCCGGACGGTGTGCCGTGCGCGGGCCCAAACCCACACGTTCGAGCATCGCCTGTGCGGTGTGGCGCGCTTGCGCCTCTTCCACGCCCCGGATGCGCAGCGGCATCGCGACGTTGTCCAGCGCCGTGAATTCGGGCAGCAGATGGTGGAACTGATAGACGAAGCCGAGCGCCTGGTTGCGCAGCGTATTGCGCTCGCGCTCCTTCATGGCCGTGAACGGCTTGCCGAGCAGCGAAACGCGACCCGACGTCGGTTCATCCAGCCCGCCCAGCACATGCAGCAGCGTGCTTTTGCCCGAGCCCGACGCGCCGACGATGGCGACCTTCTCGCCCACGCCGATGCGGATGTCCACACCCTTGAGCACATCGACGTTCAGGCCGCCCTGGCGGAACGACTTGGACAGCCCTTCGGCTTGCACCACCACACCCTGCGGCGCCGCGGCCAGCGCTTCCATGGAAGTCATGACAGCCTCACTCATAGCGCAGTGCCTCCGCCGGATTCACGCGCGAGGCGTGCCAGCTTGGATACAGCGTCGCCACCGACGCGAGGATGAAGGAAATGACGCCGATGGTCGCAATGTCGTTCACGCGGGGGTCCGAGGGCAGTTCGCTGATGAAATAGATGTCACGCGGCAGGAATTGCACGTGGAAGAGACGCTCGATGAACGGCACGATCACGTCGATGTTGTAAGCGATGAGCGTGCCGAAGCCCACGCCCAGCAACGTGCCGATAAACCCGATCGCCACACCCTGCACGATGAAGATCTTCATGATCGACGCCGGCTGTGCGCCCATGGTGCGCAGGATGGCGATGTCGGCCTGCTTGTCCGTCACCGTCATCACGAGTGTCGACACCAGGTTGAACGCCGCCACGGCGATGATCAGCGTGAGGATGATGAACATCATCTTCTTTTCGGTCTTCACGGCGGCGAACCAGTTGCGGTTCTGGCGTGACCAATCGCGAATGTACAGCTCGCCGGACAACGTGCGCGACAGGGCTTCGGCCACCTGCGGGGCGCGGTCCATGTCGACCAGCTTCAGGCGCACGCCGGTCGGGCCATCGAGGCGGAACAGGCGTTCGGCGTCTTCCATGTTGACCAGCGCCAGCGAGCTGTCGAACTCGTAGTGGCCCGACTCGAAGATGCCCGTCACCGTGAACTGCTTCAGCCGCGGCAACACGCCCGCCGGGGTGATGGTGCCCTGCGGCGCCACCAGCGTGACCTTGTCCCCCTGATGCACGCCCAGGCCGTTGGCCAGCTGGCTCCCCAGGGCGATGCCGAATTCGCCGGGTTTCAGGTCGTCGATCGTGCCCGATTTGAAATCCTTGGCGATGTCCGACACCTTCGGCTCGTCCGCCGGCGACACCCGCGCAGCAGCACGCCGCGCACCGCCTCGTCGCGCGTGATCATGGCCTGCGCGCCCACGTAGGGCGCCGCGCCGATGACTTCCTTGTTCTGCATGGCCTCATTGGCGGTACGCTGCCAGTCCGGCAGACTGTTCGGCGCCATCACCTCGATATGCGCCAGCACCGAGAGCATGCGGTCCCGCACTTCCTTCTGGAAGCCGTTCATGACCGAAAGCACGATGATCAGCGCCGCCACCCCCAGCGCAATGCCGAGCATGGAGATGAGCGAAATGAAAGAGATGAAGCTGTTGCGGCTGGCGCGCTTGCTTGCGCGTGTATACCGCCAGCCGATCTGCCATTCGTATGGAAGTTTCAAAGGGGTTCCCCGTGGGTGTGATTTGTCCGGCTCACTGGCCGACGAGCCGGAAGTTTACAATCTCGGAGCCATGATTCCTGAACTCACCCTGATTGTCCCGTTTTGCGCGCCCGCTGCCGAGGTGGCCGACGACGCTTACCGTCAATTGACCTTGCCGGGCCTGGAAAGGTTGCTCGCACGTGCGCGCGAGGCCGAGCGCGAGCGCCACGACGACGCCTACCTGCCCACGCTGCCGCACGAGCGCTGGCTGGCCAAGCACGCCGGGCTGCCCATTTCTCCGCTGCCGTCCGCGCCGTACATGCGCCTGGCGGACGGCGGCATCGCCGACACGCGTACCTGGGCCTGCCTGCAGCCGGTCCACATCCATGCCGCCCGGGACCATCTGGTGATGCTCGACCCGGCCCAGCTCCGCCTGGAAGCCGCCGACGCCGACGCCCTGCGCGCCGCCATCGTCCCCCTGGTCGACGAGATGGCGATCACGCTCGACGCCACGCACGCCGCGCGTTGGTACGTTGCCGATTCGCCCTTTGGTGACCTCATTGCCGCCGCGCCGCAGCGCGCTACCGGCCACAACATCGACATCTGGATGCACAAAGGCGAGCAGGAGCGCGCTTGGCGCAAGTTCCAGAACGAGATCCAGATGACGTGGTACGACCACCCCGTCAATCAGGCACGCGAGGCGCGCGGCCTGCTGCCGGTCAACTCGGTCTGGCTATTCGGCCAGGGCGCGCTGGTCGATACCCGCCCCATTGCCGAGCGCATGATCGGCGCTGATCCGTTCTTCGCCGGCTTATGCCACGCCGGCAACGCCACCGAGCTGTGCGCCGAAACGCTGGCCGCGGTGCCGTTCGACGACACAAGCGCCGCCGCGCTGCTGGGCGACGCCGGCAAGCCCTATCTTTCCGCCGACTGGTACGACTGGATCGAAACCCTGCGCGCCTACGATCGCGACTGGTTTTCCCCGCCGCCGATGCGCTGGCCGACGGCCGCATCGACGCCGTCTCGCTCGTGCTGACCGGCGACTCGCATTACGCCCACTACCGCGTCACGCGTCGCGAACTCGCCAATGGCCCGTTCGGGTGGCTGCGCCGCTTGAGCCATCCACTGAGTCGCCCCCGCACCTTGCGCGACGCGCTGTCCCCGCTTTCCATGGCCGCTTGAGCCTGCCTGAGCCCGCCTGAGCCCGATTCCGCATGACCCGCATCGCTGTCCGTTCGCATTCCCCTGACGCCGCCACCACGTTGGCCGGCCACGGCATCCATCCCGTCCTCGCGCGCATCCTCGCCGCCCGCGGTGTCGCGCGGCCCGACGAACTGTCGACCGAGCTGACCGACCTGCTGCCGCCCGCGCAACTCAAGGGCATTGACGACGCGGCGTGCTACCTGGCCGACGCCATCGCCGCCAAGAAGCGCCTGCTGATCATTGCCGACTACGACTGCGACGGCGCCACCGCCTGCGCCGTGGGCGTGCGCGGCTTGCGCATGCTCGGCGCACAGGTCAGCTACATCGTCCCCAACCGCTTCGAGTACGGCTACGGCCTGTCGCCGGAAATCGTGGCACTCGCCGCGCGCGAGAAGCCGGACGTGCTGGTCACCGTGGACAACGGCATCGCCGACGTGGCGGGCGTGGCGGCCGCCAACGCGCTGGGTATCGACGTGGTCGTGACGGACCACCACATGCCTGGCGCGCAGTTGCCCGAGGCGCGCGTGATCGTCAACCCGAACCAGCCGGGCTGCGGCTTCCCGAGCAAGAATCTGGCGGGTGTCGGCGTGATGTTCTACGTACTGCTGGCGCTGCGGGCGGAGCTGCGCAAGCGCGGTGTGTTCACGCCGCAGGATCAGCCGCGCCTTGACACGCTGCTCGACCTGGTGGCACTCGGCACCGTGGCCGACGTGGTCAAGCTCGACGCCAACAACCGTCTGCTGGTCGCACAGGGCCTCAAGCGCATGCGCGCCGGGCGGATGTGCCCGGGCATCGCCGCGCTGTTCCGCGTGGCCGGCCGCGAAGCAAGCCGCGCGTCGACGTTCGACCTCGGCTTCGGACTCGGCCCGCGCCTGAACGCCGCTGGCCGCCTGGCCGACATGTCCCTCGGCATCGAATGCCTGCTCACCGACGACTACGACCGCGCCATGTCGATCGCCGCCGAACTCGACGGCATGAACCGCGAGCGCCGGGAGATCGAAGCCGGCATGCAGCAGGAAGCCCTCGCCATCCTCGACAGCATGAACGCCCTCGACGGCTCCGGCCGCCACACCATCGCGGTCTACAACGAGACGTGGCACCAGGGCGTGATCGGCATCGTCGCGTCGCGTATCAAGGACAAGTTTCACCGCCCGGTCTTCACCTTCGCGCCCGGCGACGATGGCGTCATCAAGGGCTCGGGCCGCTCGATTCCCGGCTTCCACCTGCGCGATGCGCTGGACGCCGTTCACAAGCGCAGCCCAGGGCTGATCGTCAAGTTTGGCGGCCACGCCATGGCGGCAGGGCTCACGCTGCGCGAAGACGGCTTCGATACATTCGTCGCCACCTTCGAAGCCGTCGGCCGCGAATGGCTGACCGAAGCCCTGCTCTCGCGCGTGCTCGAAACCGATGGCGAAGCCGACCCCGAATGCTTCACGCCGCAGTTCGTCGAGCTGCTCGAAACCCAGGTCTGGGGTCAGGGCTTTCCGGCGCCGAGCTTCTGCGGGGAGTTCGATGTGCTGTCGCAGGCCGTGCTGAAAGACAAGCACCTGAAGCTCAAGCTTGGCCGCGGCAAGCAGCATTTCGATGCGATCTGGTTCAATCACGCGGAGCCGCTGGGCGCCTCGGCCTATGTGGCCTACCGGCTCGACAACAACACCTTCAACGGCATCACGCGCGTGCAGATGGTGATCGAGCATGCGCAATAGCGGATTGGACAAACCTTGCGCCAGCGCATAAACACATGCCAAAACTGTCTGACAGCACACCCATGGCGCAGCAGCCGGGGGCGGCCGGTGCGTTACAATGCGGGATTGCCGGCAAGGAAACGCACAAGCATCCGTGACCGCGCCCCCACGAATTCCTAGCATCAACTTCCAAGCGAAATGACTCACGTCGTTACCGAAAGCTGTGTCCGCTGCAAGTACACCGACTGCGTGGACGTCTGCCCCGTCGACTGCTTCCGTGAAGGCCCGAACTTCCTGACGATTGATCCGGATGAATGCATCGACTGCGCCGTCTGCGTGGCCGAATGCCCGGTCAACGCCATCTACGCCGAAGAAGACGTGCCCGCCGATCAGCAGAAGTGGATCGCCATCAATGCAGAGCTGGCGCAAGCCGGCTGGCCGTCCATCACCAAGACCAAGCAACCCTTGCCCGACGCGGACGATTGGAAGGACGTGAAGGACAAGGAACAGTACCTCGACCGCGGCTGAACGCGTTGAGCGAACTTGCCCGACACACTTTTTGTCGTGCATCGCAAAAAAGGTGTTGACGGGCAGATCGGAAACTAGCTAGAATTCATTTCTTCGCTGCTACAGCGATTCCCCGATAGCTCAGTCGGTAGAGCGCCGGACTGTTAATCCGTAGGTCCCTGGTTCGAGCCCAGGTCGGGGAGCCAAAATAACAAAACGCCTCGCTTCGTGCGGGGCGTTTTCATTTGTGGCATCGGTGTCGTGTATTGTTTCGCACCCGCCCCAAGCCCGAGTGGTGAAATTGGTAGACACCGCGGACTTAAAATCCGCTGCGCCCTAATCGGCGCGTGCCGGTTCGATCCCGGCCTCGGGCACCAAATCCTCTCTTCGCCTCTTCCCCTCTTCCGCTTGAGCGCCTTACGTCGCGCAGCACCCGTGCGTCTTCGGTGCGTCTTCATATTCGTCGTGACGGCGCACCCATGACATCGGGCCGGTCTCGTTGCGGCCGAGCGGCGCGCGATCGAGCAGAAGCAGCGCACCCACCATGTCTTCCAAGCCGCGCGCATACGTCGAATACGTGTGGAAGACGTTGCCGTCCGCGTCCTTGTAGAACGCGCTCATCCCAGGCAGTTCGTCGTGGGCTTGTTCACGGGGCGTGGCCGTGTAGTTGTAGTCGACCGAGCCGCTGGCGAGTTCGTCTTGCGAGAAGCTCACGCGATAGTCGTGGTTGAACGTCGTGCCGAACGACGACACCCACGGGAATTGCCAGCCCATGCGCTTCTTGTACGCCGCGATTTTGTCCATCGGCGCGCGCGACACGGCGACGAATGTCACGTCATGGTGGTTCAGATGCGGCAGCATCCCGCTGACATGGTCGGAGAAGAAGGAGCATCCGGGGCAGCCCGCATCCCAGTCGGGGCCGAACATGAAGTGGTAGATCATCAACTGGCTGCGGCCGTCGAACAGCTCGCCAAGCGTCTTCCTACCTTCCGGCGACGCGAACACGTATTCCGTATCGACCTTGACCCACGGCAGCGCCTGACGCTCGGCATTGATGGCGTCGCGCAGATGGATGGCCTCTTTCTCGCGGGCCAGCAGCGCCCGGCGTTGGATGAGCCATTCATCTCTTGAGACTACGGGATGCGCTTGCATGGTCGCCCCTTTGTCGAAGACACGGGACTTCATACTAGGCGGCCGCGCACGAATGAAAAGCCGCGGCGCACAAGTCGGCAATCGGATGCGACTTGCACGCCATGGAGGCGAACTTGCCGCCCCGCTCACCGCTTCGGAGGCCTGATCAACCTACCAGCCAACGCACGCCCACATTGATGAGCGCGCCGCCGCCCACCAACCCAATCCACAACACT